>CAZUMH010000014.1:0-45354 GCA_964621645.1 uncultured bacterium | reverse complement strand
GTCAGAGAAAGAACCGGCCGCGTCAAATCCATGTGCTTTTGATGCAGTACCAGGGCTGCCAGCAGGATCACCGCAGAATCCACTGTCATGAAGGTTACCCCGGGCTTCACTCCCCAGCGCTTCCGGGCCACAGCAGCCAGCACATCCGAACCGGCGGTGCTGCCGCGAAACTTAAAAATAATCCCCAGACCAATCCCCATGAGCACCCCGCCCACCAGCACCTGCATAAAGAAATCCTGCTGTCCCAGACTGATAACCGAAGGATGATCCTGAAGCCGCAGATGAGAAAATCCGGGGATTTTGCCCCGTAAGAAATCTATGAAAAAGGCGTTGGCTGTAAACCCGACCAGCGTGCGCAGCCCGAATTGTTTACCCAGCTCCCGTACCCCCCAGATGTAAAGGGGAATATTCATGATCCACATGACGAGTCCCACGGGTAGCTTCCCACCGGAAAGGTAGTGCAGGCTCATGGAGAGACCGCTTACACCCCCCGGTACCACCCGGGCATCGACAAGAAAAATGGCGAGGCCGCATGCCATAATGAAAGCCCCAACCACAATAAAGAGGTAATCACGGCCCTCCTTCCAGACGTGTTTGGTTATCTGTTTCACTCTCATTTTCTCTCCCCTTTAGAGGGATCTGTCCGATAATTCAATACAGTTTGCTCGGGTTTCTACTGCAGCTCTTCCATTCCCGCAAGAACCTGTACAAGCAGGGTGATAGCAGCCGTATCAGCCCGTAACCGGCGTGGCCCCAGACTCACCACATTAAATCCCTGTTCCCGGGCTTCCTCAACCTCCTCCTGGCTGAATCCCCCTTCAGGTCCGACAAGGAGGAGCAGATGCGGCGTTCCCTGCACTTTCAGGGGGAAAAAACTCAATACAGGAGCGCTCTCATCTTCTGCCTCGGCCAGGAGACGCAAATGACTGTTGACCCCCGAGGCCGCCACTCTCTGGAAAGACTGGACCGGCATAATCTCCGGTTCTATGCACCGTCCGGACTGTTTCATGGCCCCTCTGACAATACGCCGCCAGCGGTTGAGTCTCGCCCGGCCGGCACCGGCTTCCGTATACCGGCTTTCCACCGGGACGATCCGGGCTACTCCCAGTTCGGTGGCCTTCTCCACTACCTGATCGAAACGGTCACCCTTGAGCAGGCCCAGAGCCAGGGTTACCTCGGCCGCCGCTTCCCCCAGCCGGCGGCGCCGCGTGATAATCCGGCCCTTTATGCTGTCCTTCGAAAATGAGGTCAGTTCTACTTCGTAGGCTCCTCCCCGGCCGTCGACGGCCCAGACACGGTCGCCGGATTTTTTCCGCAGGGAACGGGATAGGTGGCGCACCTCCTCCCCCAGGAAGACGAGGGTTTCATCCCCCACCTGTTCGGGGTCCACATAAAATCCCTGCCAGTGCATAATCTCCCCTTAAAAATTCACATACAAATCAGCAATTGCCTGCCCTCTGCCCTCTTCATTCCAGGCCCATTCAAGGCGGAGCAAGTTAACATACGGCAGATGAAAATGCAAGCCTATTCCAAAACCGCTGATGATCCGATCCATGGAAAAAGCATCCGCCTGATCAGCGCAGTAGCCGGCATCCAGGAAGACGCCGCCGCTCACTCCGAATTTCAAATCCCGGAAGTAGGAAGAAACCGCGTATCTGAAATATCGTACCGGCAGAATGGTGAACCGCAGTTCAGCAGAAACCAGCGAACGGATTTCACCTTCTATAACGTTGAAAAAGTGTCCCCGCACCCGTTCACTGTAGCCCAGGTATAATTTATCGTATGATGGGATGGTTCCCATTGATAACTCACTTTTCCAGCGTAACGCCAGCGTGCCGCCATAGAAGATGGGAAGATACCCGCGCATATCCCAGCCGACACGGCCGTAATCAACAATCCCTCCGGGAATCCCCATTTTCGCAGCCGTAACCCCAAGAAGCCAGCCCCGATGAGGATATTCGATCAGGTCACGCCGGTCCCAGAGAAAGGCCGTTCCAACGGTGACAAAACGATCCCTTCCGTCGGGGGAGAGAACCGCACCCGGAACACTCCTGTCGAACATTACCTGCCGCAGATTAAGCTTGAAACTGAGTCTGGTATGATAGCCGAACTGTTTGCCGAAGATACAGCCGAAAGCCTGATGTTCCTCGTCCACAGCTTCCTCGAAATGTTTGCTTCTGATGTGATTGAGGCTGAGCGACAGGGTGGTAAACAATTTGCGCTCACCTCCGAACCAGGGATTCTGATACTGCAGTACCAGGCCCGGATTGTACCCGAACCAGAGGCTGGCGTTAATCTGTTCATTGCGACCCCGGAAATTGGCGTGAAGAATTCCCGCTCCATAGGAGAACTTGCTCCAGTCCCGATCATTGATATAAAGGATGGGGAAAGGGAAGATATACCACCGTTCGCTGACGATGATCCGCAGCACTACTCCGTCGGGGTGTTCTTCTGAGAAGATGATAACCCGGGTGAAGAGAAAAAGATTCAGGATTCGTTTCCAGTCTTCCCGGACCAGGGCGGGATTGAAAGGGTTCCCCGTCTTCTGCTTCATCTCCCGCAGGACGACGAAACTCTTTGTCTTTTCATTGCCGTGTACCTCGATGGCAATTACCTGCCGACCGGTCAGGGTGGAGTCCAGTGACACCTGGGCCGAAGCCGTCGTCTTGCAGATGATAAGACATAAGAGAAGCGGCAGGAGGATCGATCCGCTCTGGAGAGGCTGGAACGGGTGAATGGGACGTATCCTTTGTTTTAATAATGACACTCACGTTCTCCCGGGCGTAAGGAATCTCGAATCAGAATTTGACACTGGTCCCCACACTCAGAAATCCCCAGCCGCGTCCGTGATAGCCGTACTCAGCCCTCAGCACAAGGCCATCCCAGATTAGGTGCAGGCCAAGCCCGGCAGAGGAGTGAAAACTGCTCCTGGTGAATTTATCCCCCCCAAACCAGGCCGTGCCCGTATCCAGGAAGATGACACCGGCCAAGCCGGCGTTCAGCCCGTAGAGCGGTCTCGGCGCCAATGCCAGGGGAAAGCGATACTCAAGACTGAGGAAAACACTGTTATCCCCGGCCATCGATCCATACGGGTATCCCCGCATGGAATCTCCTCCGCCCTGGTGCAGACGCATATAAACCGGCACCGTGCCGCCGGAAAGGATGAGCCGCGCCTGCCAGGCAATAATATCTTTATTTAGCACAGAAACGTAGAAACGGGTCTCGATCAAGGAACGGCGAAGCACCCGGACCCGGTCCGGTCCGGTCCATGTCATTTCAGCCTGCACTAAGGCCCCGCTGGTCGGATAGAGGGGCCAGTCGCGGGAATCATAATGAAGCACATACCCGGCCGTCCAGGTTGTTTCCCGCTGCCTGCCGCTGAAACTGGCACCGGGATCCCCGCAGTAAACCCGGGCACCTGCCAGTATCAGACCGAGACGAAAAAGCCTCCCAAAGCGGGGGCCGGCAGAGAACATCAGCGCTTGTTCCCGTAAAGGAAAATCGGTGGGATGATCGCCATAGCGATATGGGAGTGACAAGTGGGAGAATTCGATACTGCAGAAGAGCCTGGTCCCAAGTACCATCCAGGGATTATCCCAACGCAAACCCGCCTCGGTTATTCCTCCCGTCTGAAAAAACGCCGCCAATCTCGATCCGCTTCCGGCTGCATTGCGCACCCCGACTTCAACCCCGCCGTAAAGACCGAAAAGACCGTTGATGTTTACCAGCGGTACAACAGACCAGCGAGCGGTTTCCTCTACCACCAGGAGAAGGATCCGGCTGGAATCAGCCGTTCCGGGGAAGATCTGCATGTCAATCCGTTTGCCAAGACGCCGGCTCAGCATCCAGGCCCGTTCCCTTTCCAGGGAGGATTCGGAGTAGCTGTTTCCCTCCTTGATACGAAGCTCCCGGCGGATAATCCCTGTGTCAACGGGATTGGCTCCGGTAATAAGAAGCCGCTCCAGCTGAAAATTCTGACCCAGACAGAGAGCCGCCGGAAAAATTATCAGAAGAATAATCTTTTTCATTGGTCCTTTGAGCCGTCGTTCCGCAGAATCAGGATGTGTGCCTCACCTCTGAGGGAACCCCTGGTCCAGACGACCAAATCGGGGCGTCGATCCCCATCAAGATCAGCAATCAATGGCAGGCCGCCGGCTGGGATTTGAATGTCCCATCTTTCCTTCCGAGAGAAAAATCCCGCTCGATCTCCAGGGAAAAGAGTTGCCAGGTCAGTATCAGTGAAGATAAAAAGGTCGGGTCTGCCGTCACTGTTCCAGTCACCACTCAGGCTTGAATGGGGAGGATCCGGCAAAAAATGTTCTATTTTCAGGCGGCGGCGGAAGAGCAGCCGCCGTTGCGGCCGATTCGGGAAAAGCCCCCCTTCCTGCTGCGGGTAGAGGTCAAAACTGTTCTCCACCTTACCGCAGAGCAGATAGCGGGCCGCCTGGACGAATCCCGCCGGGAATGAAAGGAGCGCCGCATCCATCAATCCGTCGCCGTTGAAATCCCGCAGCAGGTGTTCTCCGTTGAAATTTTCCGAGGTGAGGATAACATCGGGGACTGCCGTGAAATATCCTCCTTTGTTGTAGAAAATCTGCAGCTGGCTCGGAGCAGAGAGAAACCGGGCTCGGCCTGCTCTGGTAAGAACAATATCGGAAAGACTGTCTCCATTCATGTCGGCAACCTCTATTCCGGCGCGACGCGGAGCAAGCGGTTCCAGTGGAGATTCTTCCAGGCTGCGTCCCCCGAAGCGGTAACTGAAATCAGGAGGCAGCGGGATCTCTGTATCGACTCCGGGATCCTTCTGCCGGAGGAATATATCCAGGCTGCTGCCGGAAACGAGGGCCCAGTCCGGACTGTCATCCAGATTGAAACGGATCTGCAGCAGTCTGGGCAGGGGAAAAGAGACGGATTGCTCCTCACTTTCCGATTGCAGGGAGAAGAAGTGAACCAGGCGCGCCAGGAGCACATACTCATCTCCCCGCCGGCCGATAACTGTCATGCCGCTGTGCTGGGGAAAGACAAGTTCACTTCCTGGAGCTGGCGTCAAATCCTGCAGAAAGGGCCGCCGCTCCGCCGTACGGGGCACGAGTAAAGGAAAGAGGGAATGATCTTCAAGGTGCAGGGAGAACGCCGGCTGCACGGAAGCGCCGTCCCATTTCAGTACCCGGAATCCCTCTCTTCTGAGAAAGACGATTTCCGCCTCCCCGTCTCCCTCCAGTTCGGCACAATCCCAGAAGAGATCTTCATTCTGAAGGTCCAGGGTAACCGGATCGGATGAAGAGAATCCATCCTCTTCCTGAATAAATACTGCCAAAGAGCGGGCCGTCCGGAACTGGCCGGGAATGGAAGTGCTGAGGCCGCAGATGATATCCGCCAGGCCGTCTCCGTTCACGTCCCGAATCAGCATGCCGTCTATTCGGCCTGTGAGAGTGATTGTTTCATGGACCGTGGATTGACCGCTTGGCCGGGCCTCCGAGACAGTGGCAAGAAATAAAAACAGGTAAAAAATGTACATGTGGACCCGCGAACGGCCCCGGCCTTCAGCGGGCATCTTTCATGCCTCCACCGAGGAGATCATCCAGTTCCACGGCCATTGTTTCAGCCAGATCGGGCCGGAATCCCCGGTGGGAGAAATTAATGAACCCGCCCTTGTCAATGACATACGTCATGGGAACGCCCCTGATGCCGAAGTCCCGCTCGCATCCCTGACTAAGGAGTACCGGGAGGAGGAGCTTATATTTATTGATATAATTTCTAACCGGAGCGGGAGAAGCATCCACTGCGACGGTAAGGAACAGGACGTCACCTCCATATCTATCAGCCAAATCTGAGAGAGTCTGCAGGAGGAAATGGGAGGAACGGCTCCAGGCCGCCCAGAAGGCTACGACGGTTACCACACCCCGCTGGTCCTGCAGACGCACCCACTCACCGCTGAGAATATCCTGCAGTTCAAAATCAGGGGCGGCCCGCACCTCTCGCGACGCCAGGACTTCGGTCCGGAAACGTTCGGCCAGCCACACGCCCTGCTCGTTTAAAAAGGACTCGGCTCCAGTCGTGTCACCGCCTGTCTTCCACCAGAGGGTCAGGAATTCATCGTAGGCGATACTTCCGATTTCTCCGTCGAAATTCGCGGCCCGTCCAAGCTGGATGAGAGCCTCTCTATCCTGACCCTGCCGCTCCAGAGCCCGGCCCAAATGCAGATAAATTCCCGGATCGGAAACCTTCTTAACGGCATCCTCTAGGAAGGCAGTTCCCGCTGGGACATCGTTCCGCAGCACCTTGATCCAGCCGAGTATGTCCAGATAGCGGCCCTCTGTCTTCACCGCCTGATCCTGCCATTCCCTCTCGGACATCTCCTCCGGACCGGACATATCCGCTGCCTCTCGAATCAAAGCCACCGCCTGCAAGGCACACTCCTCCGCCAGCGGAAGCTCTGTCTGTTTCTCGGAAAAAGCGCCTGCCAACCCCGCCAATCCACTGGCCGCGGCGGGAGTCTTCCCGTCGTTAAGCAGTTCCCTGGCGGCCTGGACCATCTTTTCTTTATCATCCAGCTCGATGGCCGCCGACGCCCGAGCGACCCAGGCCGTTTCCCGGAATTTGACCACCGTGACTTCAGCCAGGAATTCGTCCAGCCGGGCGGCTCGATCCTTCGTGTCATCTATCTTCATAATTTCACTGAACCGGCGCTGTGCTGCCGCTTCACTCTGGGGATATTGTTCAATAAGCTCGTCTACCAGTTTTTCGGCCCGATCCCGCTCGCCGAGAAGCCTGAAAGCGGAAACAGCGAAGCTCATAGTGCCCGCTGAAGTATCATCCTCCAGTGCCTGCTCTACTTCAGTTGCGATCTCTTCTTTGATCTGCTCTCTTTCAGTGCTCATCCTCAGCTCCAAACCGTATTTCAGCAACTGTGCCGCCCGATAGCGCGGGTAAAGCCGGAGTCCTTCGGTAATGGCCCAATAGGCTTTTTCGGGATTTTCGGGCCGGAATCCGTTCCGGTCTATGCAGGAGAGTGCGAGATTATAATAAGCTCCCCGTACCGGTGTTCCATCCTCCCCGGCCATCAGGATATCTCCGTAATCACCGTTGATCAGCAGAGGGGCGATCACTTTCCCGTTTTTATCCGTTGTCTGAAAAGCATACGTGATTATTTTTACACTGGTGTCCTGAACAGTATACTTCCCCACCCAGGTGCCGTCCACTTTTTCCATTGGGATAACCGTGGGATCTTTTTGCAGCTGTACATGCAGGAGAAGAGACAGTGTGGAAACAGTGCCCGGTTCACTCAGCTGTTCCTCTGGCACCCTGATGAAAACATCGCGCCCGTAATAAGCCAGGATTGTATCCTGCTGAACCTGGGCGGCAAGACCGCTGATCGCATTTACGACGAAAAGGGTCACAATAAATGGTACTCTTTTCACCATGGTAACCTCCTTACCGTAATATGTTTGTCTGACTCTCCTTATTCCCCGGAGGATAAAACAGGTCTTGGAATAAATCGTGTCACCTATATAATATAACAAGAAACCGGACGGCTTCCACGGAAAAAATACTGCGGGATAAAAGAAGAGGATAAGGATGAGTTCAGAGGATTGCTGAATTATCCTTCTCAAATTCCTGCCGGGCCACTCCCAGACGTAATCCCCGGTCGCTGATCAGCACTTCCGGGAATCCTGCGTTCTTCATGAAGTGCATGAGAACCCGCACCCCGTACTCCAGAATATCCGCCCGCTCAGGATCGACTGCCAGCCAGCTGCGCGCCTGGCGGGGAGAGAGGCGAATCAGTTTATTGAATATTATTTCGATCTGTTCCCGCTTCAACCGGCACCCGTCCACCCTTTCCGGATCGTACCTGACCAGTCCCAGATCCAGAGCGGCCAGGGTTGTTACCGTTCCTCCCACTCCAACCAGCCGGGAAGTCCTGAACCGCTTAACGGCCGGCACCTCGAAGCCGGCGGCGATCATCGTGTCCGCCTTTTCATGCCCAGCGTCTCCTCCGCAGGATTCCCTCAGTGATACAGCGCCCAAGGGAAAGGAATGCCAGAGATCTATATGCTTCTCACTGCCAGCAATAATCTCGGTGCTTCCGCCGCCGATATCGATTACCGTCACCGGAAAGGAGAGGGACCGGCCGTATACCGCTCCCTGAAAACTATAGAAGGCCTCCTCTTTCTCGCTGAGTATTTCAATATTCAGTCCGGTTTCCTGCCGGATTCGCTCGATCACCTCGGTCCTGTTGGCAGCCATGCGGAACACCCGGGTGCCGACGGCACGAATCCTTTCAGCCCTATGCTGAGCGGAGAGTTCCGTGAACCGGTTGAGCAGCGGTAGCAATCTCAAAACAGCTGCCTCGGCAATAGCTCCGCTTTCTGTGACACCCTGACCCAGGCGAACGCTCGCAGTCTCTTGAAACTCCGGACTCAACCGCCCGTGGACATCACGTCTTACCAGAATATAAAGAACGGATTGAGTGCCCAGATCGATTACGGCCACCCGTTTCATTTCAGTATCCCTGGACACTCAGCCGTTGGCCTTCCACCTGAAAGGAGGGGCTTTTCCCGCTGGTCACTTTTCCCCCTAAACCGCTCACGCTGAGAAATACTTTCAGCAGCCAGCTTCCGGCTTTTCTGTCAGGTTCTTCCACGCTCTTGAAAGATCCGGGCCGTAAATCCTTAACTTCTCCCGATAGCCAGCGGCTCAATTCTCCAACGTTTTCCATCGCCAGCGGATGCAGGGTGACGGTCAAAGTGAAATAGCAGGGCCGCTTCTCACCTAAAAGATCCACCGTGCACCCTTCCACGTGATTCAGTTTCGTCAAGCGGTTCACCAGACTGTCTAAAACCATCTCCTCCTTGGTGCCGCCGCTTTCGAATATATATTTTTTCAGCCAGGGATCGAAGGATATTTTAATCCTGCGGTAATGCTCCGTGATGGGCTTATCCGACCAAAACCGTCTTTTCTGCCAGACCTGTAGCTGATATTCCAGAGAGGCGGTCATCCCCTTGCTCAAGCCCGATACCAAATCTTCCCCCACCAGACCCTCTATGATCAAATCAGCTGTTACCTTCCCATCCTTAAGTGACAGAGAAGTAAAGTGTATTGTCGGGTCTTGAGCCTCCAGACCGGCAGCGTAAAAAATAACAAAAATAAATGAAATGATACGGATTTTCATCATGAGACAATACTGGTAAATTTTTCTTTTTATACGAAAAAATTCGCCTTCTGTTGCCGGCGAACTGGAGCCTGGTGTCTGGCTATATCATGGATTACTATCGGGCTCTTTCCCATAAACAAGGACGATCCTTGCCGGACCCTGGGCCTGCGGATTACTGCCGGGATATTTCCTCGATCTCTGAAATAATCTTCCGGCAGTGTTCGGCCGCATCCTCGGCGGTGACCGCTTCGGCGATGATCCGTATTATCGGCTCTGTATTGGAGGCCCGCACATGTACCCAGTATTCCGGATAATCCAGCTTGAGCCCATCCAGGGTATTTAACTTCTCCTTTTTATGTATTTCCTGCAGCCGGGAGATTATCTCTTTCGGGTCGATACCGCCGATTTCCAGCTTCCTCTTGCACATATTGTAGGCCGGCAGTTCCCGGCGCAGCGATGACAGTGGAACTTCCCTTTCAGCCAGCGCCTGCAGCGTCAAGGCGATCGCCAGGGGTGCGTCACGGCCCGGATGAAAGGCGGGAAGAATGACTCCACCGTTCCCCTCTCCTCCGATTACTCCATCCACCTGAAGCATTTTCTTGGCCACGTGTATTTCGCCCACGGGGGTGCGCATCGTTTCCAATCCCAGAGCAGTGGCAATATCTTCAACGGCCCTGCTGGTGGACATGTTCACCACCACCGGTCCTTTCTTTTTGCTGAGCACATAGGCGGCTGTCAGGGCCAGTGTGTACTCCTCTCCCAGAGGGTGCCCATTCTCGTCCACGATGGCACAGCGATCCACATCCGGGTCCACCGCAAAACCACCCTGCAATTTTTTTTCACGAACCAGCCGGCAAAGCTGATCGAGATTCTCGGGGACAGGTTCAGGAGCATGGGCGAAAAGACCTGTGGGTTCCTGATTGAGGGCCACTGCTTTACATCCCAGTCTTTCAAAGAGCAGCGGCAGGACCGTTCCGCCGGCCCCGTTTACACAGTCGTAGGCGACAGCAATGCCCCGACTGCGGATCAGGTCAGCATTAATGAGATCCAGGGCAAGAAGTCTGTCCAGGTAATCATCCACGGCTCCTTCCCAGCGACGCTCTTCGCCCAGGGTGTCCCAGCCGGTAAAAGCATAATCTCCCTTTCGAACGATATCCTGTACCCGGGCTCCTTGCTCCGCATCCAGGAATATCCCCTCGGAAGTCAGCAGTTTCAGGGCGTTCCACTCTATCGGATTATGGCTGGCTGTAATGATGATCCCTCCGACGGCGCTGCTGTTTTGCACGGCTGTTTCAACAACGGGAGTGGCACAGATTCCCAAGTCCACGGGATGACAGCCCACTGATATCAGGCCGGAGAAGACCGCGTGCCGCACCATGGGACCGCTGCGCCGGGAGTCTCTTCCGACCGGCACATCTCCTCTTCCGAAAAATGTGCCCGCGGCCGCGGCGACATTGCTGATCACATCGGGGGACAATCCTTCACCCACTACTCCCCGGATTCCGGACACACTGATCATGAGAGGACGGGCCATTACTCCCCCGATTCATATGTTCGGCCTGCTTCACCTTTGACCGAACGGATAAGACCCGTCAGCATTCTGCCCACCTCTTCAGCTGCTTCGAAAATAGCTGTATTATCCCGGACGTATCCCAGTTCCTCCGAGAGAAGTAAATAGTATTTTAACGTCTCCAGGGACTCAAGAGTCCCCTTGTAGGGGATGGATTTATCCCGCGGCCTGCGCTGCATGAATCCCTGAGCGATTTGTATGGGGATATTACAGGCGGCAACCCGCATACGGGCAACCATATCGTTTCTCTCTTCCTTGGGAAATTTCTTTGTCAGTTCATAGGTATCCAGCACCAACTTGTTCGCCTTCTGCCAGACGTTCAGCTGCCGGAAATCAGTAAGTTTTTCAGACACGTACACCTCCTTATCACACCCGCAGGTGCGGCTCGATTCATGTTCCCCACTATGCAGTTTTTACAGCTTTGGGCTTTTCCCCAAAAGCCCAGCTATCCATCAGGGTCAAACCGGATAGGATATTATAGCGATCCCCGCAAGGAAAAAACAAACTGGCGCAGCGGTTCCAAATAACGCTGCCGCAGACTGTAGTTATAATTCCGCAGGTTCTTGCATTCCAGGGCCAGATCCATTTTGCCCAGCGCATAGATCACTCTGGCGTCTATCACATGCATAGGCACTCTCTGGTCGGTTGCGAAAATATCCACGACCTCCTCGACCCGGCTGGCGTAGCGGTAATCAAAACCGAACGTTATCCGGCCCAGACGCAGGGTGCTGCTCCCCGTAAAGCGGTACCGGGAGCGGTAGTTCAGCATCTTTCCTGTGTCGATATTAACGGGATCGATGTAGGTAAATCCTCCGTTCAAGAGAAGCATCCCTCCCAGGATCCCGGCGGAACAGCGTGCCTCAAAACCGAGATTACGGGCATTATCCAGATTGATAAATTGAAAGGCCATTAGTTCGCTGTTCAGATCCACATCGATCATATTAGTATAACGGCTGTAGAAGAACGCCAGATCGAACATGCCATTGGGAGCCAGCTTGCCGAAAAATCCAATGCCGCCCTGGAATTGGAAATTCTGGCGAAGTCCCGTCTCCATGCTCCAGGCCCGTTCCGCTTCCTTGAGATTGAGATTCGGCACTACCCGGAAACCGGATACGGTGATGTTTGCGAAAACCTCTGCAATGGAGGGAGCCCGGAACCCCCGTCCGGCCGACAACCGCAGCGCTCCGCCTCTCCAAAGCCCGGCCGTCAGGCCCATCCGCGGACTGAACTGCCAGTCTTCTCCGATGCCATGCACGTGGTGGTAGTCGAAACGCCCTCCCAGGTTGGCTTTGAATCCCCCACCCAGACGAATGATATCCTCGGTATAGACAGCCCCATCCCAGGTGCTCTGATCACCGTAAATAGGCGAATCGGCCGTCTGGTAAATCATCTCTCCCCCACTGGTGACCAGATGGCGACCCTTGGCATAGTCCAGCTGGGCCTCACCGCCCCAGCGGTCCGTCACCGCATAATCCCTGTTGTCATAGAAAAAATTGTGCCAGTCGGTACGATAAAAATTGCCCTTTAATTTCAGAGCCAGTTCACTGGTGATGGCATTACTGTAAGTGGCGTGGACATTGGTCTTCTCATTTCGTACCCGATTGCCCAATTCCTCCTGGGGAACCTCCAGGGCCCGTTCCTGACTCAGCCACTGCAGGATATCACCATGATCGTCCACGGCCCAGTCAGCCAGCACCGACAGCGACTGCCCTCGGCTCAATTTGATATTGGCCTTACTCATGATGTTCCAGCGGGAGTAGTCCCCATTCTGTTGATACCCGCTGGACTGCCACCGGCTGACGGAAAGGAGCAACCCTACCGGCCCCATTTGACGGCTGTGGGAAATATCGATACCGTTCACCCCCAAGGCCGATTTCAGATTCAGCCTGCCCTGATGAAACAGCTGATAGGGAAGAAAGCGGTCCGTCCACCGCCATTCGCTGTAAACCGGCTGATCGTAAAATCCCCAGGTCAGATGGTAGCGTGTTTCCGGCTTGGGTCCCGGATCACGAGTGATAATGTTGACCATGCCGGCCATGGCATTGGAACCGTAGAGCGCCGAACCCGCTCCCTTGACAATCTCGACACTCTCCACCTGATCCACCGGGATGGCGGACCAGTTAATGCCGCCAGTTTCACCGCTGATGAGAGGATGGCCGTCAACCATGAGCAGCACCCGGCTACCCGCCGACCAGTTGAATCCGGTAGAGCCGCGGATATCCAGCTGGCCTTCGATAATACCCACCCCCGCCGTGTTGACCAGTACTTCGTCCAGAGTGGCGACGTTCCGTTGCCGGATTTCCCTGGAACTCACCACATCCACCGATACCGGCGTTTCCTGAATCTGCTGCCTTCGCTTGGAAGCGGTCACAACCATTTGAGGTGTTTCCAGGACAGTTGCCTGCAAAACGAAGTTGAGTTCCGCAGTCTTGCCTGCTTCTATTACGACCCCTTTCACTTTCTTGGAAGCGTACCCCATCATGCTTGCCACTACCGTATAGGTTCCCGGCAGAATTCTACTTACAAAATAGCCTCCCTGATGGTCAGCAGCCGCTCCCAGGACAGTCCCCTCAATAATGATATTACAGCCGTAAAGAGGAGTTTTATCATCAGCATCCAGGATCCGGCCCCGAAGCTGACCGAAACGGGAAGCCTGGGCTGTGAGCAACGCCGGTATTAACAAAGCCCATATCACCATTGCCCCTATTTTTCTCTTCATGGCCTCTCCTCCCTTTTATAAAAGGGAGTATCCCGGTAGACGTTTGTAAAGTCAGCGTCGATATCGATTCCGGGAGTGATACTGCCCGGTATCACCGCCACACTGGAGTGGGTCTGTCCGGCTTCTTTGCTGTATCCGCCCAGTTCCTTGACCCCCAAGAGATAATTGGCAATATCCGGGAACCAGACAACCAGCACCCATTCATAATTCCCCGGTTCCAGGGCCAGTTCGTAATCGCAATTGGTGGAAAAACGCGGCAGAGTATCGCTGAAAAACAGCTCACCCGAGCTAAAGGCATTCAATACAAATCCCAGCAGTGAGTCCGGATCGCTGACACCCTCAGGATAGTGCTTCATTACCGCCACGCGAACTTCTCTGGTGGAATCAGGCCAGGTCCCGGTGAATGTGACATGCCCGCCGATTCCGGCTACATCCGCCCCCCCGCTGACAGGATCAAGGCCGTGACCACGATAACATCCGGAGAGGACCAACAGGGCCGGAAGGAGAACCACAAAGACTCTTTTCATGACTCTCTCCTAATCCAACGCTTTATTTGCCGCCAACTCCCTGAACCGGCGCTGCTTTCTTCTTGAAAAGAGAAGCGCCTATGAGGCCACCGAGAGCACCGAATACGATGTTAACGAAAAGACTGGCAAAAAGAGATATCAGAATGAAACCCGGACTAAAGGCCCGGCCCTCCTCAAAGTTCCGCAGAAAATTCTCCAGTTCAGGAGAGAGATCATTCTGCCTCTCCATAATGCCTCGCAGGATATTTTTAGTCATGCCCATATCGCCGAGGGACATAAATAGATAGCTGAGGATTGTTCCGAAGAGGGCTCCAAAAATACCTGCCAGAAGGCCCAATACGGCACCCTCGCCTCCATTGACGGACTGCCCTTCGGGTAGACCGCGGTTGTAAATGATGACGGCAACAGCACCCCCCAGCAGAATCCAGAGGCAGCAAATACAGTTTCCGATACTAATAATTGGCACTGAGGACAGCACCGCCATGACGGCTCCTCCCGCGAGAGCCGGCGTCAACTTGCTCGGCTGTTCATTCATAGGTCACCTCTTGATTTTTCTATTAATTCACTGAGCGCCGGAAATACCAGAGAAGATGCGGCCAGAGCCGCGGGCAGGGCGCTGAGAAACCGTACCCAGAGCCCTCCATCAAAAATTCCCGCCTTGGATAAAATTACCTCCAGTATCAACGGTGCCGCGGCTACGATCAACACTTTGCGGTCAGGAACCCGCCTGCGCCGTTTCCCCCGGAGAAGAGGGGAAAAAACCATCCCCAGAAAAAATCCGATGTATAATCCGGTACACCGGGAACAGACCGGCAAAGGATGGCCGTCTATGAAAAAACACCTCTCAGGAATCTGATGGCATACGGGCGCGTAGAGTAATGTCAGATATTCCGCCGCCCGCCCGGCTGAATCTGTTCCTCCGGCCAGGATAGGAACGGCGAAAACGACTCCAACCCAGATACATACAACAATACAGACAATGGAATACGCGGCCCATAGCCGCCTCCGGTTTGCCATATAATATGAATACATTATTCGCAAAAGTCAATTATTTTATCCATTCGGGAGAACAGGCAGATGAATCTCGATAGTAAGCCTATTCTGTTCGAAGCGCGCCCGGCCGTACTTTCCTTGATAGTCCTTGAAAACCAGTTCTTGAGATGTCTGGCGCATCTTTTCCAAATAAGAATCAAGATTATTACAGAGGTTATCGAAGGCAGCCCGGGCTGCCTCTTCCGTACCATAAGGAATGATCAGACGGGTGATCACGGCATCTCCCACCTGATAATCGGCCAAGACTCCGAAAACCTTTCCATTCAAAAGCAGAACGTCTCCTTCCCCGAAGGTGAAAACCGGCTCCAACGCATACGGCCCCCGGAACAAAGCCATGCTCTCCGGAATAAGATCCTGCTTTGGCAACAGGCCGGAGAGATCCACTGGGGTACCTGATTGTATTGTATCAGCCGTCCGGTTCACCAGCCGGGCCATGGAAGCCGCCGTTTCATCATTGCCGGAGTAATTACGAACGGTGATAAAATAATCCCCCTTAACCGCCAGAATCTGGAACGCATTACCGCTGTGGCGGCAGGCAACTCCCGGGACGGACTTCTCATGACCCTTCTTCAACAGATAGACCCCCAGAGCGGCAGCCGGTTCCGTCATGCGGTAGAGTTCCAGAACCAGTTCCTCTTCACCCTTACAGTACTCCTGCACGTACAGACTCATAAAGCCGAATTCGTGAAAGAGTTCCGCTCCTCCATCGATATAATTGAACAGATCTTCCTTCTGGAAGAGACGGACTTTGCCTTCCTTCATCCAGCCCGGCGCGAATCCGTCACCGGGCAGGATAGTCTGAGCTGTTAAAAATCCAGGCAGGCAAGCCATGAAAAATAGGACAATAAAAAAGAATGTATTCTTCCATCCCGCGTTGACCGTATACGGTCTTTTTCCTCTAAACCTGTACATGCTCGATTTTCTCCAGATGTCCCACTCCCAGACCTAGACGTTCCGCATAGCGCAGATACTCGGTATAGCGGGGATGCTCATTCACTCGCACTCCCATTTCTTTCCGTTTTTTAATGATCAGATCCTGGCAAACCCGGTCCAAAGCGAAGGGGTCCGTAGCGAAGAAGAGACGGTTATAGCTCCAGGTGAAATTGGCATTCCCGCCCGGTCCACCGTCATACTGGCCAATGATACCGTCCGTTATATTGAGCATTAGCTTGTCGCGAACAACAGGAAAGGCAAGTACTTCGGTGCAGACATCGAAGAAGAGGGGACGGTGCAGCCGGTTGGTATTGCAGATGGCGCCATAGCCGAGATTCTTGGTGGCCATCGAAATACCGTTGCCGGTATTCTTGAAAACCGGTATATTGATAATTTTAGTCAACCGCTGGGTTAAGAGCTTGCCGAAGTAGGAATACTTGCCGTTGAAAACATGCTGATTCAGGTAGGGAAGATCTTTAGGGCCGTCCACATCGGCCCAGTAGTAAATATTCCGGTCAAAGTTGGCCTCACTCACATGATGTCCGTTCTTATCAAGCCACGCCGAATCATCAGCCTTTTCACCCTTCATAGTGGCCATGGCTGCCTCCTCATCCATGGTTTGCAGGCCTTCAATACGGACTCCGGGGAAGCGTTCTTCGGTGTAACCGGCATCTCTGAGCATATAATCGAAACGATCCCAGATAACAATGTTATTCCGCTTCATGCCGTTTTCTTCCAGCCATTCGATGACAGCGTCCACCAGTTCCAGTCTGGTGCTGATGACTCCCGGGCCCACGGGATTGACTTTGAGGCCGATGACATCTCTCGGTGAAAAGAAGAGGGAAAAACTCTTTTTGCGATTCCGGCCGGTGAGCTGCTGTAACCCCTGGTCGAACATGGTTTTCACGATTTCCGCGTTCACGTTGTTTTCAGTTGTTACGTCGGGATTATGTACCTCAACGACCTTTCCGGGAAAAGGACCGGGCAAGGAATAAGCCACCCGGGGGATGCGACTGATAGAATCGATATTGGTCTTGATGCGGTTCGGGGTTCCGTTCTGGGCCTGCTCCTTGGCCCAGAGGGCCGGCGTTCCCAGTACCAGTCCGGTTGATACCGCTCCGCCGATCTTCAAAAATCCTCTTCGATCCATTCTGTCTGGTTGTTGCATGGATGAATACGCTCTTTTCGCCATGGATGCCTCCCTTGTTTGTTTCATAATAATTAAAAAGGTAACGAATTTCCAGGAAAGAGTAAAGAAATTCTTATCCCTGACAGATGCAAAGACGGTGATTATAATAATACCTGGTTGGAGAAGTAAAAACACGCTATACTAATGCGGTGCAATGATATGACACATTTCATTATCTGGTACTGGACGGTGCGCTCAGCTCCAGCGGGGGAACTAATGCCGTGTGTCTGCATTAAGCCATGCAGCGGTATGGCTATTTCGCCGGCAGAGCGCCGGAAAATCGCATGGCTTCATTCACCCGGCGCCGCATCTTATCATCGGATGTGAATCCCTCCTCATCCTCCATGCCCCAGCCCTTCATGGCCTGTCCGGTTATATCAAAGAGAGGCACCCACGGCCTCCCTAAGATTTTCCCCGTCTGTTCTTTCTCCCGCCGGAGGATAAGGAAATGCTTCTCTACTCTGCAGAACATGTACCCGTGATACAGATAGCAGACCCCGCCAAACATGGTGCGGCTATCCACGGAAGAAACCGGAGCAAACAGCTTCTGCAGTCTGGCGTCGATGGTTTCATCATACGACATTTTCTCCTCATCTTATACCCGTTTCAAGGAATCCCCAGCCACCTCTCTTAAAAGAGAGGCTACATGTGATCATGTTTGCCCCGAGCCTAATCTTCTCTATTCCCATGGAAAAATCCCGAACCACTCCTCATGGTTCGGGATTTCAATCAATCATGTCCCCTATTATTTACCTTATTACACGAAGGCCTCTATCAATCCAGCATGAAATACTGTTTCAGATGTGTCTGAAGATTGTAGTTTAGAACAAAAATGCAATGATTACTCAACGTCAGCACCAATTTCATCTCCCCGGGCTTTCTCTCAACCCGGGAAGAGACAACACCGGCTTTCGCTACCAGTTCCTCGGCTTCGTGTTGTGATATTTGACGCATTTTCATTGCCTGTGGTATGAACCATCCTCCATATAATAAGACATAAAACAAACCAAAAAGGTTGCAAAATATTCATAGAATTTTCGCTTGATTGTTTTTTGGAGATCTGATTATACCAATAGTCCGACAGCTGAAGACTTGCCGGATGGCGCTTTCAACCGATAATGATTTCATCCAGCGATCTTTTGGGCACAAGGTGAACTCCCGCTTCGTCCCGCCAGTATTTGATGTCGCCGTCCGGACCCAGGTCATCTACCGTGATGGTTTCCGCCGGGGACCCCAGGGCCAGTACAAGTAAAATTTCGAATCGTTCCGGGATGGACAGATCCCGGCGCGGCGTCTCCCGCTGGATCGATCCGATGATGCAGCCGGCCAGATTCTTTTCCACGGCTCCCAAAAGTATTGACTGGGCTGCGATACCATGATCACATCCTGCATTCTCTTTTATCTCTTTATCGCCCAGAATGACAATATAGGCCGAGGGTCGTTCTCCATCCGCCGGACCGGGCTACGAAAAGTGCCGGACAATAGTCATTATGCTCTGGATGAGCCCCATAGCGGTCCATCCGATAGGACCCATGAATGGCATCGCGCCAATCAGTGCAAGCGGGCCGGCAGAACGGTGATGAACATTAAACGGGAATTCTATGGAGATAGGATACGGTAACGTTCAGGATTATCCCCGATTTTGGCAAGCATAATAACTACTCATCAAATTCTCGGTGATAACCTTAAGATATATAATATAGTGAGACACAACGAAAAATGGAATGGGAACACCGCAGCCTCTAACCCGGACAATCCCTGGCTAATTCATATTACCGTAATTTATCACTTTTACACTATTTTAATTTCCCCGAGAAAAATCTTTTTGTTTTTACCGGTATTTGCGTACATTTATTATACAACAGGAGAATCCACATGCCGGATCCCATCCAATTCCATACACTAGTTCATAATATCCATACACTGCTCATTCGACAGCGTGACGCGACATTTATCCTCGAGCGTATCTGCAATATATTTTCCGAATCCCCGTTCTTTTCTGCTGTCTGGATAATCAAACCCGAGGAAGATCTCGTATCCTCCCCGCAACAAGATGGCCTCTCCCCGACTACGTCTGAAGCGTCGATTATCATGGATATTTCGTCTCATAATCGATCTTTCGGTAAAATCTGTTTCCTCGTCAAAGATGAATCTCTCGATCCAGAAAACCATGTCTTGCTTCGTGATCTGGTAGCCGATATTGGGCACACGCTCTTTCGACTGGATACGGAAAAAAGACTGGAGCAGTTGAAAGAAGAACTGCCTGAAAACCGCCACCAACTCAAGGAACGAATCAAAGAATTAAAATGCCTCTACGCCATTTCTCGACTTATTGAAAAACGAGGTATTTCTCTCGATGAGATTTTTCAGGGAGTCCTGCAGTTTATCCCGCCGGCATGGCAGTATCCGGAGATTACCTGCGCCAGGATCCGTCTTGAAAATAAAACATTCGAAACGGATAACTTTGTGGACACTCCCTGGAAACAATCACGCACGTTTTATACCGATACCCGGTCTCAAGGTGTCCTGGAAGTATGTTATCTGCAAAAACCGCCCGCAACCGCTCCCTCACCCTTTCTTGAGGAAGAAGAAGCCCTGATCGGGACAATTGCGGAACGGCTTGGCAAGGCTACTGAGGCAATGGAAATGCAAACCGCCCTTATGGACCAGGAAACCAGTTTCAGGGATCTGGTAGAGAATTCTTTAGCCGGGATTACTATTATCCAGGACGGTTCGATCGTATATCAAAATTCCGAGCAAAAACGGATATCACCGATGTTGCCCCTGGCATTTGCTGAGAAACAGTGGGAGATTATTCATCCGGATGACAGGGCAAAGACAATTAAGAATTACTCTTTCATGGAAAGCGGAAAAACGAAACGCGTCGATCTTAACTTCCGTTTTTACCACCATACTGCTGAAAATGAGCCGGCGGAGACAAAGTGGGTATACTGCCGCATCAGCACTGTTGATTATCAGGGCAGAGAAGCGCTGCTGATATACACAATGGATGTAACCCGTTCCAGGCATCTGGAAAATATGCTTCGGGTAAAGGACAAGATGGTCTCGTTGGGTCATGTAACCGCCGGCATTGCCCACGAGATACGAAATCCTCTGTCAGGGATCAACATCTATCTGAACGCATTGGATAAAATATGCAGCGACCAGAAAGGCCAGGAAAAAATTCCTGGAATCATCGCTCAAATGCAGTCCGCTTCCGGAAAAATTGAATCCGTTATCCGACGGGTTATGGATTTTTCCAAACCAACTGAACCGAAACGGGTAAAAATCGATATTAACAAACCTGTTAGAGAAGCCATCAACCTTTCAGCCGTCACCTTGAGAAAAATCGGCATTACCCTGAAAACCTCTCTTCAGGTTGATCTCCCCGAATGTTATGCTGATCCTATTCTGCTTGAGCAAGTGATCCTTAATTTAATCACCAATGCCGCCGAAGCGATGAAAAGTGATACTCGTGAAAAAATAATCGAAATCAGTTCCAACCTGACTGAACATTCATTTCAAATCACTGTCGCCGATTCAGGCCCCGGTATCCCTTATGCTTTGAAAAATAAAATATTCGATCCCTTTTATTCAACGAAAAGCGGAAATACAGGAATCGGGTTGAGTCTGGGTCACAGGATCATCACCGATCATGGTGGCACGCTCGAAGTGACGACAAGCAGTCTGGGTGGTGCCGCGTTTACGATTGAAATTCCTGTACGAGGTGAAAAAAATTGACTGAATATACGATTTTCATCGTTGATGACGAAAAAACCATCAGAGAAGGCATTTCAACCGTTCTTGAAGACTTTTACCACGTAACCGCTTTTAAAGACGCGGAATCGGCGATCTCGGTAATTACAGAAATCACCCCGGACTTGATTCTGCTTGACATCGGGCTCCCCGGCATGGATGGCCTGGCGGCGTTGAACCGGATAAAAGAGATAAGAACCGATATCTTGGTAATTATGATTACCGCCTATGAAGACATCGCGTCAGTGATTCAATCGATGAAAACCGGTGCATACGACTACATCGTAAAACCGATCCATATGGACAGTCTCAAGTGTTCGATTGAAAATGCGCTGCAGACAATCAAAATGAGAAAAGAGATTCAGGCGCTGCAGGAAACGTCGCTAAAAGAAAATCTCCCCTTTTTCGTTGGTAAAAGCAACGCGATTCAACATGTAATGGAATTTATTACCTTGGTTGCGAAAAGTCCGGATACGCCGATAGTGATCTTTGGTGAAACAGGTACCGGGAAAGAACTGATTGCCCGGGCCATTCATTACCGCAGCCCTAATTTCAAAGGCCCCTTGATCAGCATGAACTGTGCCGCGATACCGGATAATCTGATTGAAAGCGAATTGTTCGGCTATGAAAAAGGTGCCTTTACCGGAGCTCGTACATCGGGGAAAAAAGGACTCATTGAAGAAGCCCAAAACGGCACCCTTTTTCTGGATGAAGTAGGCGATCTCAGCTTGGAAGCCCAGGCGAAATTACTGCGATTCATCGAAGAAGGTGAATTTTACCGCATCGGCAGTACTGAAAAACGAACCGTGCGTACACGGATCATTTCAGCGACGAATAAAAATCTGGAACAAATGACCGACAATGGCTTATTCCGGAGAGATCTGTTCTATCGCTTAAGCGTCATTCAAGTAACAATTCCATCGCTCAACGACCGCAAGGAAGAGATTGAACCGCTGGCGCATTCATTTGCCGTCCATTTCGCTGAAAAATTCGGCAAACGCATTACCGGAATTTCTCCTGAAGCAATTGAAGCGATGAAACATTACACCTGGACCGGAAATATCAGAGAATTGAGGAATATTATGGAGAGGGCAGTTTTGATCTCCAAGAGCAGTGTCATCACGCTAAATGATACCGGGCTCGAACTACCAGGAATGAAAAAGGAGGCGACCCTCAACACGCTTCGCCTCCCCGCACTCACTGAATCAGGGGTGGATTTCTCTGCGATCGAAGCCATGGTCGAGTCCTATTACTTCGACACCGCACTGCGTCTCTCAGGCGGGAATGAAAGTGGTGCTGCGCGGCTGCTTAATCTGAATCACCACACATTCCGATACCGGAATAAAAAACGCGGCTCCTCCCCCGATTGATGGACCGGCCTGTCAGAATTAGAAAATTTCCGAATACAATTTAACAATTTTTCAAATTCAGGCGGTTTCCTCCCCGAAATCCTCAAATAATAATACTCACTAACTCTAAGTTAAACATTGGGTTATATTTTCGGCAACTTCCATGGCATAATCTCTGCATTGTTGCACTGTGGAAGGCGAGAAAAATAGGGGCCAGGAATATAACAAATGACTATTTATGAAACATTGCGGTCGCTCAAGACCATCCTGATCGATGATGATGAATGGATAAGAAATGCTATGAGTCTTGTTTTTGAGAATGAGGGCTGTACGCTTACCGCGGTAGAAACCGCCGAGGAGGCCTTGAAACTGTTACAGTCTGCCGCTTATGACATCATTATTTGTGACTACCGCCTTCCCGGGATGGACGGCCTTCAATTTTTTAATATGATACATGATTCCTGTCCGAATACAATAAAGGTTATGATTACTGCGTACGGCAACGCAGACCTATACAATGAAGCGCTGCGTTCAGGAATCCACGAGATAATTGAAAAACCATTCAGTACAACCATTATCGAAGAATCTCTGCAGCGATTACTTGAGAACCACAGACCGGTATCTCATTTTATTAACAAAAAAGGAGATGCATTGGAAAAATAATACATGTACACAGGATCACTCATTGTTAAACGATAATTTTTTTGGAGGAATAAATAATGGATAAAAAGGGTTACAATCCTTTCGATACAGCGAAGGCTCAATTTGATAAGGTCGCCGAAATGCTGGAACTTGACGAGGGAACACACGCACTGCTTCGCAACACGATGAAGGAGTATCATTTCAATATCCCGGTCCGCATGGATGACGGGAAGATACAGGTGTTCCGCGGATTTCGTGTTGTCCATAACGACGCCCGGGGCCCGGCCAAAGGCGGCATCCGGTTCCATCCCCAGGAAACCATCGACACGGTGCGGGCGCTCTCGATGTGGATGACCTGGAAATGCGCGGTTGTCGACATCCCCCTTGGAGGGGCAAAAGGAGGCGTTATTTGCGACCCACATCATCTCAGCAGCAGAGAACAGGAACAAATCTGCCGCGGCTGGATGCGACAGCTCTCACGTGATGTGGGCCCGCTGCAGGATGTGCCGGCCCCCGACGTCATGACCAACTCACAGCATATGCTCTGGATGCTCGACGAATATGAAACACTGAGGAATGCCCATTATCCCGGCGTTATTACCGGCAAACCGGTAGGAATGGGCGGATCACTGGGAAGAACCGAAGCCACGGGATATGGCGTCATGTATACGGTGAGAGAAGCGTTGAAAGAGATGAATATCCGCCCCGAGGATACTGCAGCCAGTTTCCAGGGATTTGGAAATGTCTCCCAGTATGCCATACGGTTGTATCAGCAAATGGGAGGCACCGCAATAGCGGCCTCCTATTGGGATCAAAATGATCAAACATCATATACCTTTCGCAAGGCCAGCGGGATAGACATGGACGAACTGATGCCCATTACCGATAAATTCGGCGCTATCGAAAGAAAGCAGGCTGAAAAACTCGGTTATGAGATCCTCGAAGGTTCCGATTGGATCGGTCAGGATGTCGATATCCTGGTACCGTCTGCGCTGGAAAATGAAATCAACACCAAAACAGTAACCAAAATAAAAGACAGAGTAAAAATCATTGCCGAAGGAGCAAACGGACCCACGACAATTGAAGCCGACAAGACCCTTCATGAGCGCGGCATCTTTGTCATCCCTGATTTTCTGGCGAACGCGGGAGGAGTAACCTGCAGTTATTTTGAGCAGGTCCAGTGCAATATGAACTACTACTGGGAAAAAGACGAAGTGCTCGGCAAACTCGACACCAAAATGACATCCGCATTCATCGCCGTAAGCGAGCTTGCCAAACAGAAAAATCTTTACATGCGCGATGCCGCATATGTAATTGCCATCGATAGAGTGGCACAGGCGTGTAAAAATCGAGGCTGGGCATAACCATTGATACTGAGATATAACTGTCTGTTATGAAAAACACA
Source organism: uncultured bacterium (assembly GCA_964621645.1). GTDB lineage: Bacteria > Zhuqueibacterota > QNDG01 > QNDG01 > JAGLOF01 > CAZUMH01. Next base: position 21,057 of record CAZUMH010000014.1, on the reverse strand, counting down.
TGCGGAAGGCTGCTGACGAACCGGCCTTCCGCGCAGCTAAATACCATAAACAAAAGGGGCGGATTCTCTCCGAGAAATTATGGTATCCTTACATGACATTCCACAATTTATTAGAAGGGAAATTACCGGACAGGAACCCGTGACCATTATCGGAAAGGGGGAAATCGGCGGCAAGGCGTCAGGCTTGATATCACTGATTAATCGAATGACAACCACGTCTCCCGGTGATACATTTCGAGGATCTGTTATTGATATTCCCCGATTTACTATAATTGCCACAGAATTCTTTGATCAGTTTATGCAAGAGAATGATCTGTATTCATACGTTTTCCACGATCTTCCCGATGAGCGGATCGCCCATCACTTTCATTCATCAGATCTTCCAGCAAATCTTGCAGGAGATTTATGGGCCTTAACGCTCGCCACTCATGTGCCTCTCGCTGTACGGTCATCCAGTCTCCTGGAGGACAGCCTCCAGAAACCCTTTGCCGGCATCTATGCGACAAAAATGATTCCCAATAATCAACCGGATGCGGAAACCAGATTTTCCAAATTGACAGAAGCCATAAAATTTGTCTACGCATCGACATTTTTCAAAAATGCAAAAAGCTACAACCGGGCGACGGGAAGTCGCATCGGCGAGGAGAAAATGGCCGTCATCATCCAGGAAGTAGTCGGTCTGTCCCATAACAAACGGTTTTACCCCGATATCTCCGGAGTGATCAGAACCTACAACCCTTATCCTTTCGGTAATGCTGAACCCGAAAGTGGAATCGTCAATCTGGCCCTGGGACTCGGTAAAACCATCGTCGACGGGGGTGTGACCTGGTCATTTTCACCCGAATACCCTGCCATCCCTCCTCCCTATAACTCATCTGCGGACCTGCTGAAGCAGACACAAACCAGGTTCTGGGCAGTGAATATGACAAAGCCAAAGTTCCTTGACCCGCTCAAGGAGACGGAATATCTGATTAATCTGGGACTGGACGATGCTGAGTACGACAATGTTCTGCCGCTGCTTGTGTCAACCTATGATCCTGGTTCGGATACTATATATATCGGGACAGGCAGAAACGGCCCCAGAATCATCAATTTCGGTCCACTCCTGCAACTCAATGACATACCATTTATTGACATGATCAAATATATAGCAGATAGTTGTAAATCTCTTGCAAATAGTGATGTCGAAATAGAATTTGCGGTCACCATTGACAAACAGCTGGGGAAAAAGGTGCGGTTCAGTCTGCTCCAAATGAGGAAAACGGCCGATCCGGCCGGTTCGCTCAATATCGGAGAGATATACGCCGATGCTGAGTCTTCCATCATTTCATCAGAGAAAGTCCTGGGTAACGGTATCAGAAATGATATTCATGATATTATTTTTATTCGTCCAGACTCTTTTGACTTCAGTCATTCGACAGTTGTTTGTCAAGAAATCGATGCGCTGAATAACCAGTTGACATCTAAAAACAGGCCTTATATTCTCATTGGTTTTGGACGGTGGGGCAGCAGCGATCCCTGGCTGGGGATCCCGGTGAATTGGGGTCAGATATCAGGAGCTGCGGTGATTGTTGAATGTGATCACCCGGAGAGACCGATCGATTTCAGCCAGGGCTCACATTTTTTTCATAATGTTTCTAATCTAAATATTTTTTATTTTTCAATAAAACCGGGAATCTCTGGCCATATTGACTGGGGCTGGTTAATGCGACAAAAACCATCCTATGAATCACCGCTGGTGAAACATATCAATCTGGACAAACCGGTACAGGCTGTGTCATCAATCACACAGAAAAAGGGAGTGGTGGTTTTATGAGCCCGAAGAAAACAGAAATGAAAGATCTGCTTAACAGCTTGCAGGAACGGGCAAAAGAACTCAATTGTTTTTATCAGTTGGAAGAAGTGCTCGTACGCAATGATTTGGAACTTGCAGATCTTTTTAAAAAAATAGTAGAAATAATTCCTCCCGGCTGGCAGTATCCCGATATTTGTCAAGCGCGAATTACCTATGAAGGCAAAACATATGAGGCCGAAAACTCTAAACCTCCCGTTGCGATTCTCAGCGCCGACATCACCATTCAGGAAGAAGTAAAAGGGACTATCGAAGTCTTCTATACAGAAGCTGGCCCGGAGGACGAAGACAGCTATTTCCTCAAAGAAGAGATAAAGCTGATCAACACCATTGCCGACCGGATTGCAGGCACCATTCTTTATCGTCAGCTCAGCGACAGTAAGAAACGCCAGACAGCCAAACAGAAAGACTATCCCATGCGGGATGATTCTGAATGGGCTGCTATCATGGATATGCTGCTTAAATCTGATAAAAATCTATTTATTCACGTCTGCAGAAAAATGCTTCACTATCTTTACTGGAACCGCGTCGAACAGGCTGACGATTTATTAAAACAGTTCGAGATAAAAACCTCAAAAGACGACCTTGATGATTACAACAGACCTGCCAGAAAAAAAACGATGCTCAATATGATCGAGTTAAGCAAAGAAGTGCTGAAAGTTGCCCAGAACTCCTTTGAGAGCGAGAGGATCCTGAGAAACATACAAAAATGGATCCGAGAGGATAAATCACGCTTTCTTATCCGTGCCATCGATGATCCCAACGCCTCCATCTCGGAAATTATCGACGCAATATCACGCTATCAAAATATCATTGAGGAAGGCTTTGAAATTTCCCCGGCTATGGAGAAAGGCCTGCGAGTCTCTCTGATACGCCGCTTTTTTTCAGATCAGCTGGAATTCATCAATATCGCCAAAGAATACATAAAGATCGATGATTTCTATAATATTATAAAAGATATGGTGTTCTCCGACAAGAGCCATGGCAGTCTTGGAGGGAAAAGCGCCGGACTTTTTCTAGCCTACCAGATTGTCAAGAAACATACCCCCGAAAATCCCTTGTTTCATGATATTAAGACGCCGAAAACCTGGTACATCACTTCTGATATAATGATAAATTTTCTGTATTATAATAACTTGGAACAGGTGATCGAAGAGAAATATAAAGATATGGATGAAATTGTTATCGAATATCCCAATATCATCCAGATGTTTAAAAATTCACCCTTCCCTCCGGAAATTATCCGCAGATTGGCGGTTATCATCAATGATATCGGTGAAGTTCCCATTATCGTCCGCAGTTCAAGTCTTTTGGAGGATCGTCTCGGGGCCGCATTTTCAGGAAAATATAAAAGTCTCTTCCTGCCCAATCAGGGAACCCGGGAACAACGTCTCGATGCACTCACCGATGCCATCGCAGAGATATATGCATCGACCTTCGGACCGGATCCCATCGAATACAGGAGAGAAAGAGGACTCATCGATTTCTTCGAAGAAATGAGTGTCATGATTCAGGAAGTGGTGGGGAAACAGGTCGGGCCCTACTTCTTTCCCGCTTTCGCCGGTGTCGCGTTCAGTAAAAATGAATTTCGCTGGTCTCCGCGAATTAAAAGAGATGACGGACTGATTCGCATAGTCCCCGGTTTGGGGACACGGGCTGTAGACCGTCTGGCCGATGACTACCCTGTTCTCATCTCACCCGGATGTCCTGAACTTAAAGTGTCAACCACTCCGGATGAGGTTGTGAGGTACTCTCCTAAATGTATTGATGTCATCAATCTGGAGAACCGTTCATTTGAGACCATTAAAATTTCAAAGCTTCTTAAAGAACATGGTGGCCATTATCCTTCGATAAGTAAGATAATATCCTCCGTTAAAGATAACCATATCACCAGTTCTCTCTCGCCCATAAAGATCAATTTTGACAGCGATGACCTTGTAGTGACGTTTGACGGAATTATCACAAAAACTTCCATGATCAAACAAATATTCATGTTGCTGCAGCTGCTGAAGCAAGAGTATAAAACCCCCGTGGATATTGAATTCGCCCATGATGGTGAACACCTGTATTTGCTCCAATGCCGCCCTCAATCCCAAGGAAGCGAGACTGCCCCCACACCGATACCCAAAGACATACCCTTTAAAAAGATCTTGTTCACTGCAGATAAGCATATAGCAAACGGTATAGTAACGAACATCACCCACATTGTCTATGTTGATCCGGAAGCCTACAGCAGTGCTGCAAGCGACGAAACCTTAAAAAGAACAGGCCGTGCCGTTAGTCGTCTCAATCAAATTCTTCCGAAGCACCAATTCATCCTCATGGGACCCGGTCGCTGGGGGAGCAGAGGTGACATAAAGCTGGGAGTCAGCGTCACCTATTCCGATATAAATAATACGGCTGCATTGATTGAAATCGCCCAAAAAACCGGCAATTTCACTCCAGACCTCTCATTTGGAACACATTTTTTTCAGGATCTGGTTGAATCATCAATACGGTATCTGCCGCTATATCCCGATGATGATAATATCATCTTTAACAGCATTTTCTTAAGAACAAGCAAAAATCTATTAAACGAATTGATACCTGAATTTTCCGACTTGCAAGATATGATTCGGGTTATCGATGTGCCAAGCCAGACAGACGGGCAAGTGTTAAATATATTAATGAATGCTGATTTGGATGAAGCGGTAGCCCTGTTCGCGGAACGGGGGAGTATCTACTCACAGATCCGATCTGTGGTCACTGATATGCTTGACAGCAGTGCTCCGGATGAATTCTGGAGATGGCGCTACCATATGGCGGAAAAAATCGCGCTGCATCTCGATGCTGATCTGTTCGGAGTGCATAAATGCTATATATTCGGTAGCACGAAAAACGCGACCGCCGGACCGGCCAGTGATATCGACCTGCTCATTCATTTTCGGGGAACATCAAAACAAGAAAGGGATCTCACAAACTGGCTTGAAGGCTGGAGTCTCACGCTGTCGGAAATGAACTATCTGAAAACAGGATATCATACAGATGGACTGCTCGATGTGCACATCATCACCGATGAGGACATAAAAAATAAAACCAGTTACGCCCTGAAAATAGGAGCTGTCACCGATGCGGCAAAAGAACTGCCGCTTACCCGACCGGGAGAATAACTCTCACCGCGTTCTCAGGTGCATCCGGATCAAATTTAACAACTGCCAATTCTGGGCCGTCGTGGGCTGCTGAGAATAAAAAAGTGTCGTGTATCCGGTCCTGCCAGCTTCCTGTTATCCTGACTGATTCATGGACGTGACCATGCATGGTAAGCAACGGATTTCTCTGTTCAATAAAGCGTTTGATGGCAATACTTCCCACATGGACATCGAGTGGTACATAGTTCACCATCTTGCCGTCGAGCGCCGCCCTGTCGAGTTTGGTTTGATAGGGCGGCGCATGAAACAAAAACAGCGCTCTGGATAGATCTCTGTCTCTCGTGAGTTTATCCAGATCATCCTTTATTGTTGTGTATTCAAGTTCGGAAACGGCTACTGGTACGGTGAGTGAGCCTTCAAAAGGAGCCGTGCATCCAGGATCGGTATATCGGGAAACATCGTACCGTTCCCAATCCTTCAAACGAAATGGAGTTGGAGGAACGAAAGAATAGCCATAAAGGTCAAATCCCTCCCAGGCAATATGCCGGTTGTGGATATAGGTCCATAAGCCGGAAGCCGCAACATCCAGCACGGATGCCTCTTCAACCCTGGCATCATCATTGCCCAGAATCAGAAAGACGTCGGGATATGTATCCCGCAAATCCCTGCGAATTCTGCCGAATTCTACAGCCAAATACTTATGGATAAAATCTTCATGTGAGGTCTGAAGAGTGTCAGCAAAAAATGCCGTCCCCCCCGGCAGCAAATCTCCTCCCATAAATACAGCAGCAGGATGTTCACCTCTGATCAGTTTGAAAAGCTCAGTATACCGGGGGACATTCCCATGGAGATCGCTGACGAAAAATGATAGTTGTTTCATATATAAACCGGTACGCTGACCGTTCTCATTCCAAAAATAAACAAGCACTGCTGCGATATTTTTAAAAGTAGCCGCTTTTTACATTAAAGTCAATATAATACTTGGATCAAATCCCGTGGTAAACAGCGAAAAATCTTGTTTGCTGATAATAATTTGATTATTTTGCGGGAGCATCCCTTCCTCAAGTTCGAGGATAGATAATGGAAAAAATTGATACTTCCCCCCTAAAAAACATCGATAGGTACGACGTCCATTTTCAGCAGTTCCAGAATCTGATGAGATTTAGGATACGGGACGTGCTTATCGTCTCAAGCCTGTACGATTTCCACGTATTTGAGGAGGACGGCCAGATATATGAATTGTTACGGAGTGAATATCAGGGACTGAATCTCAGTCATACACCCGAACTCACTCACATCAGCAGCGGCCATGAAGCGCTGCGGCTCATCTGCGACAACAACCAGTACGACCTGATCATCACTACCCTGCATATCGGAGACATGACACCCGGTGAGTTAGTCAGGATTATAAGAAAATCCGAAATCGACACGCCGATCGTCATGCTTGCTTTCGACAACCGAGAGCTTGCCGATATGATCGCTCACAGAGAGGACAAGTACTACGATCAGGTTTTTGTCTGGCAGGGAAATTACCGTCTCATCCTGGCAATTATCAAGTTCCTCGAAGATCATATCAATGTACAGCACGACACCGATGTCCTGGGAGTACAATCCATCATTCTGGTTGAGGATAATATTCGGCACTACTCCACACTTCTCCCCCTCATCTACCTTGAAATCATCAACCAGACCCACCGGCTGATCAGGGATAGCGTCAATCAATCCCATAAAAATCTCAGGCAGCGGGCCCGGCCGAAAATTCTTCTCTGTAACACTTATGAAGAGGCCGTGGCGGTCTTTGAGAAATACCACGCCACCGTTCTTGGCATCATTTCCGACGTTGAATTCAGCCGCGAAAACGACCCCGATCCGGAAGCCGGATTCCGTCTTGCCCGGGAAGTCCGGGAAAAGCACAGGGATATTCCGATTCTCTTCCAGTCCTCGGTCCCCGAGAACAGGAAACGGGCTCGGGAGATGGGATGCAGCTTCACCAGTAAAGACTCAGAGGATCTCGCAGAAACCCTGCGGGAATTCATGCGTACCAGTCTCGGTTTCGGCGATTTCGTCTTCTACAGTCCAGACGGCAAAGCATTGGACAGGGCCCAGGATCTCAGGTCGATGGAAAAGAAACTCAAGGCAATCCCGTTGGAGAGCATCAGGTTTCACGCGGAACGCAACCATTTTTCAAACTGGCTCAAGGCCAGAACCGAATTCTGGCTTGCCAATAAATTGCGGCCGAAGCGGATATCAGATTTTAAAAGTGTCGGCGATCTTCGCGATCATCTCATCGAATCATTGAAAAACTACCGGCGTATACAGCAGCGCGGCCGGATAACCGATTTCAATCCGGAACTGTTCGATCCCTCCTACAGTATTTCGCGCTACGGCGGCGGGTCTCTGGGAGGAAAGGCAAGGGGTCTCGGATTCTTTAATATGCTCATTTACAATTACGGGATCACCAATAAATATCCCGGAGTGCGGATACACGTGCCGTCAGCCCTGATCATCGCGACTGATGTCTTCGACAAATTCATGGATATAAACAACCTGCACACCTTTGTTCTCGAGCATGAAGATGACAGGGACATCGATGAGGCATTCAAGAAAGCGAACCGTTACCCCCCGGGACTTGTCACTACCCTGAGAGCCTTTCTCAGGATCGTTACCCGGCCGCTGGCTGTGCGTTCATCAGGGCTTCTTGAGGATTCTCATGTCCATCCCTTTGCCGGCGTATATGAGACATTTATGCTGCCGAATAACCATCCGGATCCGGCCGTCCGTCTGGAACAGCTGCTCCACCGGATCAAGGGTGTCTATGCATCCACCTTCTCCCGTGTATCAAAAGAGTATAATAAGGCCACTCCGTTCCGGCTTGAAGAAGAAAAAATGGCGGTTATCATCCAGCTGCTGACCGGATCGGAAAGGAACGGAAAATTCTACCCTGTTCTTTCGGGAACGGCGAATTCCTATAATTTCTATCCCGTCCGCCCCCAAGAATCCAAGGACGGTATTGCTTCAGTGGCTCTTGGCCTCGGGACAATTGTCGTCGAGGGAGGCCGCACGGTCAGATTCTCTCCCAAATACCCGCACCATCTCGTTCAATTCAGCAGTCCTAAAATGGCCCTCGAAAACAATCAACGTGAATTTGTCGCACTTTCACTGGACCTCGGCATAAAAGACCGACTCCGAATGATACAGCCCTACCCGATCTCCGAAGCGGAAAAAGACGATGTCCTCCATTTTGTCGCCTCCACCTATTCATCCGAGAACGACGCCGTCTACGACGGGATTTCACGCTCTGGACCGCGCATTATCAGTTTTGCGAACATTTTAAAAAATGATGTTTTCCCGTTGGCAGAAATCATCAAGGAACTGCTGGAAATCGGCACCCGCAGTATGGGCACCCCGGTGGATATCGAATTTGCAGCCGACCTTGGTGGGCCCAGGGACAAACCCAGCCCCTTCAGTCTCCTCCAGATCCGTCCCATGGTACTTTCCAGGGAGTCTGAGAAAATCCACATTGGCGCCGCCGAAAAAAAACGCATTATCTGCCGCAGCGATCACATACTGGGCAACGGTGTTATCGATACAATTAAGGACATCATTCTTGTCGACCAGGAGACATATGAGAGATCAAAAAGCACCACGGTAGCAGAAGAGGTAAGTCTGTTCAATGATAAGCTCCTGCGTGAAAAACGAGAGTACCTGCTCATCGGGGTTGGACGTTGGGGGTCCATGGATCCCTGGCTGGGCATTCCGGTTCGTTGGAGCATGATTTCAGGTGCGAGAGTAATCGTGGAGGCAGGCTTCAAGGATTTCGAAGTGGAACCATCACAGGGAACCCATTTCCTGGAAAATCTTAACTCATTTTCTATCGGTTATTTTACCCTGGAAACACATAATGAGCACTCTTTCCTCGACTGGGAATGGCTGAAAAGCCAGCGTGTCGAAGAAACAAAAACGTTTACCCGTCACATACGGCTGAAAAAGCCGCTTTCTATCAGAATGAGCGGCCGGCAGCGGCAGGGCATCATCCTTAAACCGAAGGAATGACGTGCATACGGCCTCATTTCATCGTCGTCACACAGTAAACCAACGCCCTGACAAAGCCCGCAAGAATCAGCATCGACTTCCCGGCTGTTTTTAATCCTTTCTTTTGCGGTTTTCTGTCATTTCGCCGTGCGCCGGTATGAACAGATGCGTTGCGGGTTCATCCATCAAACATAGCTCTTGCCGCCCGTCATCATAAAAGATTTCCAGGATGGACACATAAAGCATCCGCACTGTTGGTCGGGAGAGGAGAGGGCCTAGAAGTTTTCTCCGATAATAATTTCGCCCAGAGATCTTTTGGGAACATGGTGAACTCCGAAGTCGTCCCGCCAGTATTTGATGTCGCCGTCCGTACCCAGGTCATCAATGACAATGGTTTCAGCTGGTGGGCCCAGGGCCAGTACCAGGAGAATGTCAAATCGTTCTGGAATGGACAGTTCCCGGCGCAGTCCCTCCCGCTGGATCGATCCGATGATACAGCCGGCCAGATCTTTTTCCACGGCTCCCAGTAGCATTGACTGGGCCGCGATACCATGATCACATCCTGCCTTTTCTTTGATCTCCTTGTCATTCAGGATAATAATGTAGGCCGAGGGTCGTTCTCCCTCCCCCGGGCCGGACCAATCCTTCAAATAACCGGCCCAGGCCAGATAGGGAAAAACACGGGCGTTATCTTCCGGTTCGTTGATCACCATATACTTGAGTGGCTGCAGATTGGCCCCGGAAGGAGAGAGCCTGGCCAAATCCACTAATGCTTCCAGGGCAGGCCGCTCGATCCGCTGAGACTGATGAAAGCGGCGGCAGCTCCGGTTTTTCAACACCAGATCTTTCACAGACATGTTAAGCATCTCCTGTCTTGAGTATTTTATGGGCGGGATCGTATCAGGAAAAGATTAAATACTTCCCGTCCTTCATCAGGGGAATAAGAGTGCCATCGGGGAGAAACGCATCCACACTATCCACCTGCACCTGAGGCTGTGTTTCCGGCAGATAAATGCGATCCAGATGAACTACCTGATCAGGAGCAGAAAAATCTTTCACTCCCACCGAACCGCCGAAATGGTCGCTGCGTCCAAAGGCGATGTGCAGCCCCAGCTTCTCATCCAGCAGGATGGATCCGACAGGCCGCAACCCGAAATCTCCCAATACGCCGAATCCCAGCTCGGCTATATTGGCGTACGCCGGCTCAGCTTTTATCTTCTCTCTTTCCCTCTCTGAAACGGGTCCGCTGCTCAGCACCTCCACCGCGCTGTTCTCTTGAATGCGATAGAGGACCACTTCTCTTTCAAGCTCGACCGGAAGGACGCCCGCGGACAGGGATTTTTCAATCCTCTCTCCTTCGTAGGGAACGATATACGCTTCCCCGGAGGGCAGGTTCCCGGCCAGCCCCGGCTGCGGAAACCTTCCACCCGAAGCATGCGCCTTCCGAAAGCGCAAATCGAAATCCACGGTGGCATATTCGCCTCCGGGAAGAGAAAACTGTATTCTCAGCCTATAGGCGTTATCCAGTATTTCTTTAATAATCTCTACCCGGCGATTGATCTCTTCATAGTCCAGCTGCAGAGCCGGGATCATCTCAGCCGTGAAGCCCGGCATGGTCGCGGCCCGGAACCCGTAACGGGGGGCCAGAAGTTTCAACGGTGCCGTGGCTGAATACTGGGTCGGCGCCAAAATCAGCTGGCAGGCAGACAGATATTCCTCCAGCACAACACGCTTCCCGCTGGCGGAGAGCTCTGCAACCGACGGCGGCAAGGAAAAAAGCACAAAGGCTTCTCTGGGCAAATCGGCGTTGTTGCCCATCACCGCGGTATATCCCAGCAAATCCACCTCGCTCAGTCCGGCGGCCTCCCGTCCTTGCTTCAATGCTTCGGCCCAGGCGGCTGCCATGATACGGCGCGCGTTCCATTCATGGGTGTCATCCTCTGCGGCACGCGGCAGATCCAACAGAATAGCCAGTCTTTTGTCATCCGCTCCCAATGAGAAAACCTGATTGACCAGCCGTATCAGATCTTCCCGCTCCAGCCGGGGCTTCACCGCTTCTTCTCCGCGTTTCAAAAATTCACCTCTTCGTCTCTTAAAATGACCAGTATAGCGCTCTGAGGTACAACGATGTATTTCTTGCCTTCATAGGTAATCTCCACTGAAGCCTTGCGTAAAAATATGGCAAAATCTCCTTCCTGCGCCTGCATGGGCACATGACGCAAGGATGGGTCGGTGGGCTTCCAGGGCTCACTGTCTATATCCTCAATACCAGGCAAGGGTGTGCCCGGCCCTGTGGCTACGATGCGTCCACTCCGCACGGCATCCTTGTCGATCACCGTCTGGGGCAGATAGAGTCCGACTTTTGTACGTTCCTCGCCCTCTACAGGAGAAATAAGAACCCGATCCCCCATGACAATGAGTTTTCTTTTAGGATTTTCCATGAAAAATATCCACCGGTTAATGCCATTTGTCCTTCTGGGAATATTATAAATAAGATAGTTAGAAAGGGCCTTATTGTCAAGCGGTTAGGTGAGAAGCAAGCCGGAAGTGACATTGAAAACACAAATCACTTGCCCCAGGCAGAAAAAACTCGTAAGTTACGGATTAATAAAAATAAGAGTACTGTTGGATCAAAATATGAAAACACGCATTATTACTGACAAAACCGCACCGATCATCCCGCTGATAATCTATCTCTTCTATCTGGCGATGCTTACTCTCAATCCTTTCAATTTTTCTATCAGCTGGATGGAAAAATGGGCCCGTCTCAGCAGCAGTGACCTGTTCTATCTGCTGCTGCTGTTTCGCCTGGATGATTTTCTCCTCAACATCCTGCTCTTTCTCCCTTTTGGATTGATCATCGGCAGGATTTACACCAGCAAAGGCATCCCTTTTCGGAAAATAATCGTCAATACCACACTTTTAGGATTGGCGCTCAGTTTCATGATCGAGACCTCCCAGCTTTTTCTGGAAAGATCCACCTCACTGTTCGATCTTGTTTCCAATACCGGCGGAGCGGCGCTGGGAGTGCTGGTACTACGGCGCAGCGCCGGATCCAGACCCGTATTGCAACAGGTTTCGGGCTGGCTTCTCTCATTTATTCTGTTTGTCTACCTGATCATTATCCTCATCCCTTCCCAGATGAACCACACCCACACCTGGAATGATAATTTTCAACTTATTATTGGTGATGAGGCCAATGGGGGGCGACCCTGGAAAGGTAACATCTTCATGGCCGCTATTTACCGCCGCAGCCTTTCACCATCCGAGGCCCGGAAGCTTTTCTCTTTTGGGACTGACAGCCTGAAACTGGATCCCCGTATACGGATGGGAGCCCTATCCTGCTGGGATTTTACCCTGCCATCGACGTCGACCTACCCCGATCTGGTGGATCGAAATACGGGCCTATCCTTACACAGTATGGGAGAGGAAAAACAAGGCACTTCCCCAAGGCTTCCCCTGAAAAGCAGCAGACCGGCCACAAATGTAGTCACTGCGGCCAGAATGAGCGGACAAATGAGCCTGGAAACCTGGCTGCAGACAGCAAGTCTGGATCAAAGCGGGCCAGGCCGTATCATAACCTTTTCCGCCAACCAGGATGAACGGAATTTCACCCTGGGACAAGAGGGGAGAAAGGTTGTCTTCCGGGTACGCACTCCCCTTACAGGTCCAAACGGCTCCCGGATCTGCCTAATTTCTCGACCGCTGCTCTCACAAAAAGCGCCCCAGCATCTCGTCGTCACCTTTAACCGCGGAATCATGCGGCTCTATATTGACGGCCGGTCCAGTGGTGATGCCGTCTATGCCCTGGCCGACTATCTGCCGCTGGCAGCCCACTATGACACATCCGGAGTGGTCCGCTTTCTCTTTCTCTTCGGGCTGCTTTTACCTTTGCCTCTCCTGGCGATGACTATCCCCCGCAAGCCACACTTTGCCGCGGCCCTGCTCTATTCGCTGACCCCAGTGATTTTTGGTCAACTCTACTACTGCCTGGTTCTGGGACAGCCTTTGGATTGGTTTTACCTTCTCGCTTCTCTGTCCGCCGTCATTGTAGGATTTGCAGCCGGGCGGATCATCCGCAGCAAACGTGAAGAGTAATTATTTTAGGTTTCATTTGATCTCAAGTTTTCGTATATTTTTTTGTAGTGATTAATAAATTAAAAACAGGGAAATGGGCTGTCAGAAAATGAACGAGTATTCCTACAGTGAAATCGAAAAAAAATGGCAGAAGATCTGGGAAGATATCGATCTGTACAAGACAAACCTGGAAGATGCAAAGAAAAAATTATATTGTCTGGTTATGTTTATCTATCCTTCCGGTGATAAGCTGCACATCGGTCACTGGTATAACTATGGCCCCACTGACAGCTGGGCCCGCTATAAAAGAATGCAGGGCTTTAATATCCTGGAGCCCATGGGCTACGACGCTTTCGGGCTGCCGGCGGAAAACTACGCCATTAAAAAGGGGGTGCACCCGGCTGACTCCACCGAGGAGAATATAACAGCCATCAGGAGCCAGCTTAAAGCCATGGGAGCCATGTATGACTGGTCCAGGGAGATCAATACCAGTTCACCCGGCTATTACCGCTGGACCCAGTGGCTCTTTCTGCTCCTTTATAAAAACGGCCTGGCTTACCGTAAAAAGGCCCCGGTAAACTGGTGCCCTTCCTGCAAGACCGTTCTCGCCAACGAACAGGTGGTGGAAGGGCAGTGTGAACGGTGCGAGTCCGAGGTTATTCATAAAGACCTGGAACAATGGTTTTTCAAGATCACCGATTATGCCGATCGTCTTCTGGAAGGCCTGGAGCGCATCGATTGGCCAGAAAAAACAGTCAGCATGCAGAAAAACTGGATCGGACGCTCAGAGGGCGCCTCCATCCTCTTCCCGCTGGACGGGAGTGAGAATTCCATCGAAGTATTTACTACCAGGCCCGATACGCTCTGGGGAGTAACGTACATGGTTCTGGCCCCGGAACATTCCCTGGTTGGTACACTCACCACCGCCGAACGGCAAAATCAAGTGAAGGACTATGTTGAACAGGCCCGTCGCCTTACCGACATAAACCGGACTTCCACCGAAAAGGAGAAAACCGGTGTCTTTACCGGCAGTTACTGCATCAATCCGGTAAACGGTGAAAAAATCCCCGTCTGGATCGCCGACTATGTGCTCGTCACCTACGGCACCGGCGCGGTTATGGCTGTTCCGGCTCATGACCAGCGGGATTTCGAATTCGCCCGTAAATACCGCCTCCCCATTAGAGAAGTAATCGCTCCTGAAGGGAAAAGCCCGTCGTCTCTCGAGGAAGCCTTTGTAGAGCCTGGCATAATGATCAACTCCGGCCCTTTCAGCGGCAGTAACTCCCGGGAAGGCATAGGTCTGGTTACCAAATACCTGAAGGAAAAGGGCTGGGGAGGCCCCCGGGTAACTTATAAACTGCGGGACTGGCTCATCTCCCGCCAGCGCTACTGGGGCGCCCCCATCCCCGTCGTACACTGTCCCTCTTGCGGAGTCGTCCCTGTGCCGGAAAATGAACTTCCGGTGCTGCTTCCCCGAAAAGTGGAGTTCACCGGTACCGGTGAATCACCTTTGACGACCAATGAGGAATGGCTCCTGACCACCTGTCCCTCCTGTGGCGGTGAAGCCCGCCGGGAGGCCGACACCATGGATACCTTTGTCTGTTCATCCTGGTATTTTCTGCGTTTTCTCACCCCGGCCTTGCAGGATCGCCCTTTCGACAGGGATTTGGTGGACAAATGGCTCCCGGTGGACCAGTATGTGGGAGGCGCGGAACACGCCGTCATGCACCTCATGTACGCCCGTTTCATCACCAAAGCTCTTTATGATCTCAAACTCATCGGTTTCGACGAACCCTTCCAGAGACTGGTACATCAGGGAGTGATCACCAGCCAGGGCGCCAAGATGTCCAAGTCGCGGGGTAATGTCATCAATCCGGATACCTACATCAACAGTTACGGCTCTGATGTCTTCCGCCTCTATATGATGTTCATGGGATCCTACACAGAAGGAGGAGACTGGTCGGATGAAGGAATCCAGGGGACGGACCGTTTTATAAAACGCGTTTGGCGCCTGGCCCAGACCATCATGGACAATCCTCCTGAAGGAGAAGAAGCCGAACAGATAATAAAACTGGAATGGAGAAGACACTACACTATCAAACATGTCACCCAGGATCTGGAACGTTTTCAGTTCAACACAGCAATAAGCCGTATCATGGAGCTGGTAAACGACATGTACCTCTATCAGCAAAATGTCGATGTGAAAGAGCAAAACAGGAAGGAATTGATTATCACGCTGGAAACGCTGATAAGGCTTATCGCTCCCTTCGCACCGCATCTTGGTGAAGAGCTCTGGGAACAAGCCGGCAAATCGGATAGTGTATTCAACAATCCCTGGCCGGCTTTCAGCGAAAAAAAATTGATTCTGGATCAGGTGACGATCGTGGTGCAGGTGAACGGCAAACTGCGGGGCCGTATCGAAGTTGATCGGGACAGCGAGGACGAGGCCGTTCTCCAGGAAGCCTTGAACAATCCCAACGTTAAAAATCATCTCGAAGGGAAGCACCTGATCAAATCTGTTGTGGTTCAGAACAAACTGGTAAGTCTGGTCGTAAAATAACCGCCTGAGTACCAGTCACGACAGTGAATAACCTTTCGCAGCAAAGGAGTCTCACGATGAAAAAGACCGTAATCATAATTATGTCCCTGTTCCTTGCCGCTGCCGTTCAGGCGCAGGGCTACCGCACGTTGGAAATCAGGGGAGGATACTTTAATCCCAAAGACGCCCAGACGGGTCTCATCCTTGGTAGCGTGTACGGCATCTCTTTTGATGAGAGAGTGAGCCTGGGCCTGGGAATGGATTTCTTCTACAGGGACTATACCAAGGAGACGGTCATCGCACAGGAAATTTCGGAATCAGGATTGGTGATCAGCGAAGTTGCCCGCTCGGTGGAATACAAGACAACCTTCTTGCCCATCTCGCTTAACCTGGATATCCGCTTTCCCACCCAACGGTATCTAAACTGGTACGTTGGAGGATCCATCACCTACGAGCTGTTGTTCAATTCCGAAAACAACTATGTTGACGGCGTGAAGGAACACCGCTTCTACAGCGGCTTCGGCTGGATGAGCCGGGCCGGCCTCGAACTGCTCATCGGCAGCCGCTCGGCTGTTTTCCTGGAAGCGGTATACAACAGCTGCAAGGTAGGCGGTAATAAGGAGATGAAGGAAGGGCTTCCTGTCTGGAAGGAAGTGAACATGACCGGTCTCGGTTTTCGCACCGGGGTACGGCTGGATATATTTTAAAAGAGAGATGGTATAGCGCATGTATATGCGTCAAAACATGCAATTTGGTTTCGGCACTTCCATGACCCAGGGTGTGAAAAACCTGCTCATCGCCAATGGTATCGTCTACGTGATTCTCATGTTCTTCGGGCGCCAGTTGATCCCCGTCCTGGGACTGGTACCCTACTGGGCCTGGTCGCGACTTTACCTCTGGCAATTTGTCACCTACCTCTTCCTGCACGGTGGGTTTCTTCATCTGCTGTTAAACATGTACGCCCTCTGGGTCTTCGGCACCGAAGTCGAAAGCATGTGGGGCACGCACGCCTTCTACCGCTACTACTTTATCACCGGTATCGGTGCCGGTATCATCCATACCCTCATCACCCCCTTTTCCACCATTCCCACCATCGGTGCCTCGGGTGCGATAATGGGTGTCCTTCTGGCCTTTGGCCTTATGTTCCCTCATCGCGAGATTACTCTTCTGCTCTTCTTCATCCTTCCCGTACGCATGAAAGCCTGGCAGCTGGTCCTGCTTTTTGCCGGCATTTCACTTATCTCGGGGGTTGCGGGCAGCCCCGATGGTGTGGCTCATTTCGCCCACCTGGGGGGCATGCTGGTGGGATACATCTATTTGAGAACGCACATTGCCAGCCCCCTTCGGGAGATTAAAAACGGCATTGCCCAATGGCGCAGGAAAAAGAATATGAAGGTAGATCGGGAGCGCCGTGAAAATCTTGAGCGTCTGCGTCGGGTTGTGGATACTATTCTGGATAAAGCGAATGAAGTTGGGATGGAAAACCTGACCTCCGAGGAAAAATACACGCTGAAAAAAGCAAGCAAAATCCTGAAAAGGGAAGATAACTAACCGGACCTGCCTGGTATGAGAATTTCCCGTCACATCGGTTTCACCTCTCCACTGCTCTTGGTATTGACATGCCTTTTCATCTATCTTCCTGTACGTGGAGAAGACACCTTTCGCCTGCCTGTACGATTCAATGACAGTTACGAGACGACATACATAAGCGCTTTGAAGAAAAACGGCATTGTCTACGCCAGCCTTGACGATCTCTGCTCCGTTTTACAGGTTCGGTTCACCTACAATTCTCAGAAGCAGAAATATGTAATCCGGGCGGGTGTGCATGGAATAGTAATAACGACCCTAAATCCATTCATCCTGGTCGATGACACTCCTTATCAGATGGCTCGCCCCACTATTTTATATAAAGACAATCTCTATCTGCCACTGCCCTTATTCTTGCCCCTGATTCAGGAATATCTGCCGGCGCGGGCCAGCTGGAATCAAGAAGCCGTTCAATTGGACATTATCCATTCCCGTTACAACGTCACCGGCGTGGAAGTGGAAAAAAAGGTAAACGGCACTCTTATCCGCATTGGCACAACGGCAGCATTTTCCAAAGATGATGTTGAAATCATCATAAATAGAGACTGGCTTCTGGTAACGATCAACGGAGCCAGTCTCGACACACTTAATCTGAGTTCGATTTACGAGAAAGGTCCCGTCCGTAAGATTAAATCCTTCCAGTTTCAGCACGCGGCTCAAATCACCTTTCAGGTCATTCCCAAGATTTACGATTACGATCTGCTTGTCAATCAGAATGAGATCGTGGTCTCCTTGCGTAACAGCACCAGTCTGGATATAAACGACCTGAGCAGCGCCGTGCCCACTCCGGTCGAAGATAAAAAGAAATGGACCTTCGACTGTATTATCATCGATCCAGGTCACGGTGGGCCGGACCCCGGCACCAGCGGCAAATCATGGAAGACAGAGGAAAAAGATATAACCCTTTCCATCGCCAAGAAGCTGGGTGATATGTTGAAAAAAAACCTGGACGTACAAGTCTATCTTACCCGTGATTTGGATACCCGTCTGGGTAAGAATCAGAGCCAGGATCTACGGGCCCGCACCTCATTCGCCAATGATAAAGGGGGGAAGCTCTTCGTCAGCATACACTGCAACGCTAATAACTCACGGCGGCCGCACGGTTTCTCCGCCTATATTCTCGGAGAGGCTAAAACTCAGGAAGCTCAGCAGGTCGTGGAACTGGAAAATCCGGTGCCCGAAGAGATGCAGGGCATTGAGGAGTTCCAGGACGCCACCCATATTCTTAATATTAACAACCAGAACATGTATAAAAAAGAGAGTCTGGACCTTGCCCGCATGATGAGTGAGAACATCGTCAAACGCACCAAACTCTCTCTCTGGGGCAAGGGGGTGAGAGAAGGAAGATTTCTCGTTCTCTGGGGTGCGGCCATGCCCTGCGTTCTGGTGGAGACCGGTTTCTTAAGCAATCGCAACGATGAACGGCTGCTAAGAACCCGGGCTGAACAAACCCGTATCGCCCTGGCTCTGTACGAAAGTATTGCACAGTTTAAAAAGAAGTATGAGAAAAACATCGGAAGTTAACTGTATGAGTGATCAGCGACCAATAGGAATCTTCGATTCGGGAATAGGCGGACTCACCGTTGTCCACGAAATATTTAAACGCCTGCCCCAGGAAGAAATCGTTTATTTTGGTGATACCGCCCGGGTGCCATACGGCTCCAAATCTCCGGCTGTCGTTGAGCAATTCGCCCAGGAGGATATTTATTTTCTGCTGCAGAAAAACGTAAAACTGGTAATTGCAGCCTGCCATACGGTTTCCTCGGTTGCTCTGGACAAACTTGTGTCCAGTATGCACCTCCCCCTTTTAGGTGTTGTGGATCCAGGCGTAACAGCGGCACTGGCAGCCACCAAAACGGGCCGCATAGGAGTAATCGGAACAAGGGCCACGGTGATGAGCCGGGCCTATGCAACAAAGATTCGGGCCAAGAGTAAAAAGGCCCAGGTCTTCGCTCAGGCATGTCCTCTCTTCGTGCCGCTGGCTGAAGAAGGCTGGCTGGAAAGTGATATCACCCGTAACATAGCCCGCATCTATCTGGATCCTCTCAGGGAAGCCGAAATCGATACTCTCATCCTGGGATGCACCCACTATCCTCTGCTTAAGAAAATAATTGCAGAAGTAATGGGAAATAGTGTATTCATTATTGACAGCGCCGAAGAAACTGCCAAACAGGTAGCCCGCCGGCTCAACCTTATCAATATGGAACGGGACGAAGGAAGCGAGCCCGAGCATGCATTTTACGTGAGCGACATACCACACCAGTTTCAAGAGGTAGGTCATCGTTTTCTGGGGAAACAGCTGGGCTCGGTACACCGGGTGGAACTGGAAACGACGCATCATACCAGAAATCTGACTTGCGGCGGCAAATAGAAAATTAAGTCGAACATCTAGGAAGGATCCGGCTATTCATGTTTTCCAAAGTGTACAGCGCTGCGGTGCAGGGCATCGAAGGGTATCTGGTGGAAGTGGAATCTCACCTCGAGAAGGGCCTGCCTAAATTCGCCACTGTGGGACTGCCCGAAGGAGCGGTTAAGGAATCCAAGGAACGCGTCAACGCGGCCTTGAAGAATAACGGATTTCATGTCCCCAGTAAACGGATCACCATCAATTTGGCCCCCGCCGACATCCGCAAGGAAGGCGCGGCATTTGATCTGCCCATGGCCCTGGGCATTCTGGCAGCCAGCCGTCAGATCGATTCTGACCTTTTACGGGATGCGGTAATCCTCGGTGAACTGGCCCTGGATGGCCAGGTTCGCCCCATTCGGGGAAGTCTGCCCATTGCCGTTGCCGTGAAGGAGAGCGGCATCAGCCGTATTCTCCTGCCCCGGGAAAACGCCAAAGAAGCCGCCATGGTACAGGGAGTCCGGGTCTATCCTTTGGAACATCTGATGGAGACCATCGACCTGTTAAAGGACGGGAAAAATGTCCCGCCTTTCCGAGTGGACATGGAAGAGATATTCAGCCACAATCGCCGCTATCCGGTAGATTTTCAGGATGTCAAAGGGCAGGAGCATGTAAAACGGGCCTTGGAAGTAGCAGCTGCCGGAGGGCATAATGTGCTCATGATCGGCCCTCCAGGATCAGGGAAGACCATGCTGGCCAAACGCTTCTCGACCATCCTGCCGTCATTGACCCTGGATGAGGCCATAGAAACCACCAAGATCCATTCTGTGGCCGGAACCCTGCCGCCGGACACGGCTCTGGTAGGTGTCCGCCCCTACCGCTCTCCCCACCATACCATCTCGGACGCAGGACTCATCGGCGGCGGACACGTCCCTAAACCCGGAGAAGTAAGCATGGCCCATCATGGTGTACTCTTTTTAGATGAGCTGCCGGAGTTCCGTAAAAATGTACTGGAGGTTCTGCGCCAACCCATGGAAGACGGCCAGGTGACTATCGCCCGGGCGGCGCTCTCGCTTTCATACCCGGCCCAGTTTATGCTGATAGCCGCAATGAATCCCTGTCCCTGCGGTTATTTTTCCGATCCGACCCACGAATGTTCCTGCACCGTACCGCAAATCCAGCGCTACCGCTTCAGAATCTCCGGACCTCTTCTGGACCGTATCGATATACACATCGAAGTGCCGGCTGTGCCCTACCGGAAGCTGAGCGGACGTCCCGGCGGGGAATCATCACAGACCATCAGGGAGAGGGTGGAAAGAGCCCGGATGAAGCAGACAGATCGTTTCCAGGGGAAAACATCCGTCTTTTCAAACGCCCATATGAGTTCCAAACAGCTGAGGATTTTTTGCAAAATCGACTCTGAAGGAGATGAGCTCTTGCGTACAGCCATCACGCGCCTGGGCCTTTCCGCGCGTGCCTATGACCGCATCCTCAAGGT
>CAZUMH010000013.1:0-46873 GCA_964621645.1 uncultured bacterium | reverse complement strand
ACGGATGCTTCGGCACGATTAAGATTTGTCATGGGGCTTTCCGATGTCGATGTCTATCTTGATGAGATCACCCTGGTGGCGAATTCAGCGACCGCCGTTGAATCGGATCTGTCAATGGTACCAGAAAAATGTATGTTATTCCAGAACTATCCCAATCCCTTTAATCCTGAAACAACGATCTCTTATGAGCTGTCGCAAGTGGCAGAGGTGACGTTGACTGTCTATGATCTGCTGGGCAGAAAGATCCGGCTGCTGGTCGCCGGGGTAATGCCAGCGGGCTGTCATCAAGCAGCCTGGTATGGGAGGAACGATAGTGGTAATCCAGTTGCAACAGGAGTCTATATGTACCGGCTCCAGGTCAATACTTCAGCTCCCGGGGAGCAGTCCTTTACCCGGGTCAGAAAGATGTTGTTTATGAAATAAAGGAGATCATTATATCATATACCTTAATGAGAAAATTCGGAGGTACTGATGAGAATATCATATATTCTTCCGCGAGTTATCATAGTAATTATTTTAATATCAGATTGCTTCCAACTCCAAGGGCTTGCCCAGGTGCCGCGGAAAAACATGATCGACGGAAACGATAATAAAAAGAAAATTTCCCTAAAGCAGCTGACCACCGGTCCCGATATCATCCTGCATAACGCGTATGTAATCACCATGGACGATCAGCTGCCCGTAGCGGAGGCTATTGCTGTTAAGGGCAACCGGATTACCGCCGTCGGATTGAACAGCGAGGTGCTGGCTTTACAGACCGCCAATACGCAGATTTACGATCTGGAAGGCCGTACCGTGATCCCGGGCCTGATCGAAGCGCACAGCCATCAATTGACCAATGCTTTTAATGACAACGGACTCGAAGGAGTCATGCAAGCCACGCAGGAGATGGCGGCAGAGGGATACACAACCGTGCATCAGACCGGCTGTGGAGCGGATTTTGTCTCCTGTCTGCAGAAGCTGGCCGAGAATGGCGAGCTGGCGATTCGTGTCGGGTGTTATCTTTGGTATAACGGGGCTTCAGGTGTGATTGTCTCGCCAGAGGAATGGGACGCATTTCCCTATACAGTCAAGACAGATACGACATTACGTATTATCGGTGTGAAAATATTTGCCGACGGCGGCAGCTGGAATTCTCCCGCAACCACGACGATACAACAGTTTGGACAATGGGCGGGAACGTACGGCACGCTTTACAAAACACAGGAAGAGATGAATGCAACAATCGGCACTATTCTGCAGGCAGGCTACCCGATCGCAATGCACGCCATGGGTGATTCTGCCATCGGTGTAGGACTGAATGCATTTGAACATGCGTTCGGCGGGAGCGGCAATACACTTCGTTCCCGCATTGAACATGTATCGCTTATGCGGGAAGATCTGGCCGACCAGATGGCTGCCCTGGGAGTCTGCGCCTCCATTCAGTACACATGGGCGACTACTAGCAGTATTATTGGTATGGAAAAAAAATATCTGCCTGAAGCGCTTGAATGGTGCTATGCCTGGCGGAGGCTGGCTGACCGGGGTATTCCCATTGTCGGCGGAACAGATTATCCGTTTTGCAGCACGACAAATCCGATGCAGACGATCAGTTTACTGGCAACCCGTAAGGGGCATTTGAGTGATGTGGTGCCCGATTCAATAGCGGATGACTGTCTGACAGTAGAAGAAGGACTGCGGGGTTTGACAGTAACCAATGCCTGGGTCGCATTTGAGGAAAACTGCAAGGGATCGATTACTGTCGGCAAACTTGCCGATATAACGGTACTGTCCGATAATCTTCTCGGTGTGGATCCTTTTAATGTCCGGTATATTGATGTTGAAATGACCATTATGGATGGTGTTATCAGGTATAATCAAATTGGAATTATTCATACGGCCGTACATGATGCAGGAATCTTTAAAATGGGAGTCGATGATAAAGGGATGTGGGGATCGCTCCGTACTGGTGTTGGTCTTGAATATAACGGACTGGATTATCTGTATCAGGGATCTGTCATGATTGCCTACGCCGATGGATTTGTTGCATCCGCCAATTTTTTCCAGGAGGATTTTATCACATCTCAAGGCGGTATGGTGAATCTTGAAGAACCGGGACAATTTGCTGACCAGGAAATACAGGTTATCTATGAAGATGGAGCCGCCTTTCATTCAGATAAACTGAGGATAATACAGAAATCGTATATGTGGAACGATGAGCCGTTTCTGCTGGTGAAATACGATTTTGAGAATATCTGTGACCATCCGGTTGAAAACGCGTTTCTCGGGCAGGGATTTGATTTTGATGTGGGACATTATGGCTCGGGCGGCTATTTTGACAATCTGGCAGATTGGGATGAAAATAATGGTCTTGGATTTGCCTATATGTACAATGCATTTTCCCCGGAGCATCCTTACATCGGCGTCGCTATGTTTGATACGGCGGGAAATGCGGTCAATACCGGATTGAGTTTTTCATTGCCGATTATCTTTAAAAGCAGTCAGGAACAGTCGGTCGCTGATGCCATGCGCAGCGGTATAAGCGAGTCCGGTGCAACAGAAGCAAGTGATTATTCGATTCTGCTTTCCCGGGGGCCGCTCAGCCTTGCGGCCGGCGAATCGATTTCACCGTTTATGATAGCTGTTGTCGTCGGGGATGATCTGCAGGCGGTGGAATCAGGTGTTCAGGCCGCGTATTTAAAATCCAGGGAAATAAGTGATAATTCCAGAGAAATAAGTAGTATGAGCATTTTAACGAACGGAGATTTCACCAATGATATGGAAGGATGGGAGTTCGGCGTCTCCGGCAGCGGTTCAGGATCGGGAACAATTGAAAACGGCACATTCCATGCGTCCATTTCAAACGGAGGATCCGCAATCGGTGATATCACTCTGACCCAGTATAACCTCAATCTTGAGCAGGGAAAGGAGTATGGTCTTACTCTCAAGGCCCGTACTGCCGGAGCTAGAACAATCCGGGCGCAGCTGGTCAGTTCCGGTTCATCGCCTGTTGTTTATGATGACGAGGAATTCAATATAACGGACAGCTGGTTCACATTTGTGGAGTCGATGACGATGACTGCGCCCTCGGATGCGACCGTCAGGCTGATCTTTTCGCTCGGCGCGTTCGATCAGGATGTGTATCTTGACGATATACGACTGGTTGACATGTCCACAACAGCAGTCGAACCGAAAAACAATACCAGCGCCTCATCATTTGTTCTCTCGCAAAATTATCCCAATCCCTTTAATCCTGAAACAACCATCAGCTTTAGCCTAGCCTGTCAGTCCGTTGTTACGCTTACGATTTACGATATTCAAGGTCATCCTGTTAAAGAGCTGTTACGGGGCTCTTTGCTGTCCGGGCGTCAGCAGGTTGTCTGGAACGGGCGTAACACGCAAGATCAACCAGTTGCATCCGGATTGTATATATACAGAATCGAGGCATGTGCGACTGGATCTGGGGGAGAGGAACGCTATACAGATACAGGGAAAATGCTATTGTTGAAATAATATTTGTCTATTAAAGGTCGGTGATGGTGTTATCCGTTGTCTTCTTGTCTAGAAGCATAAAACCCCGGATTATTCGATCCGGGGTTTTATAGAATCCATTACGACTGACTACTTCTCCTCTTCCTTCACTTTCTTAACGATCACCTTCTGTCCGGCTTTTTTCTCACCTTTCTGGTCTTTCAGCTCTTTTTCTTTCTCTTCAATTGCCTTGAGGCCCTTGATGACCTCGGTTTTACCATCGGCATGTTTGATAATCATAATGCTCTCGCCGGGATGTTCTTCGAGGATCTTTTCAATATCCTCATCCTCCAGTTCTTTTATTTCGGTCAGTTCCTTGTCACCTTCCTTGATTCTGACTTTGACGATTTTCTTGTCCCCGTCATCGCCACGTACGTCCATGATTTTATCGACATCTGCATCTTCAAGGATGATTTTCTCTGTCTTGCCCTTCTCCCCCTCTCCGATTTTTTTCAGGATTTTAACGGTTTTCTCACCCTCTTTGTCCTGAGTGACATAGACGTCATATTTCATTTCTTTTCCCGAATCATCGAAAAACATGGCGTGATGTTTACCGGATTCCGGCTCTTTTTCGAAATCGACGGTGATATTTCCTTTCTCATCTTTGTATACGTTTTTCTTCACGTTCCAAACACCGCCTTTGCCGTCACCGGTTTTAAATTCATACACAGCCTCCGGGATTTCATCCTTATCCTCTTCTTCGACCCAGACCTTGCCCTCTCCATAATAGTAGACATTTTCTTTTTCGGGCATCATCAGGAAACGATCCATATGGTGAAAGGATTCCCTTATTTCCGTGAACTGGTTCTGCTGTTCAGGAGTAAGAAGAGCCACGGCTTCGACGTACGCTTTGAGCGGCGCGAATTCCCGGTCGGCTTTGACCGATGCCTGTTCCTGATATTTCTTCTCGATCAGTTTCAGGTTCTTTGCCGGATCCTGTTTCAGTTCTTTCAGCTCAACCTCGCCGAGCTTGTATTTGGCATCGGTTTTTATGCAGTATCTCTTCAGATCCAGTTCCATCGCCTTCATCTTTTTAATCTGATCCTGATTAAGGTCAAGTTTCTTCTGAAATTGCAGCAGGAAATTGATGGTATCCGTCTGCTGTGCCGTCAGAGCAGTTGTCAATACCAGCAGCAATAGCAGGATAATTGATTTTTTCATCGGTTTTCTCCTTGTATGTAATCCAACCACGTTAAGTCTACAAACGCTTACCGCTCCTCGATCATCCGCAGGGCGGCGGCCATTACCGGATCGTTTCCCTTCTTGATATCCTCGACGGTATATTCGACAACATGATCAGGGCGCAGCGGTTCACCGATCCTGAATCTTTTTATCGCAGTCACTACCGAGCGGGTCGGCAGATTGAAGCTGATGCCGGTGTTGGGCAGATTGATCCTAATGCTGCCGTCATTACATGAAAACGATGATCCCGTCTCGCTGCCGATGATGGTCGCCCAGCCGTAATATTTCACCAGAGACAGAAAATGACCAGTGGATGAAGCGCAGCCTCCGTCCGTGAGTACATAGACATCACCGCTGAAGGCGTTCTCCGCAGGCGGCTGTACACTGAACTGAAGGGGGTAGTACTCCTCGAGCGCCTTCGGTTTGGCGAAATAGAGGAAGGGTTTCCGGGCAATATGGGCCAGCATATGGGCGCTCAGCGGTGGATCACCGCCGCCGTTTCCCCGCAGGTCGATGATCAGATGCTTCGTCCCTTTTTCCTTTAAGACCGTGAACATGCTGTCAATGGCCTGCAGGTAGGGTTCTCTGTTGAACCAGCCGAAGGACCGGACCGAAAGAAGAGCTGTTCCCTCCTCATCCGGGAAGGTAAGATCGAGAGGAAAATGCGACGGATTGCGCTCCGGGTGTTCAGCATAGAAGCGCTGCATAAGCTGCTGATATCCGACTCCTTCCAGGTGAAGTTTCTGCTTACTGCTGCCGGATGGTGAAAGATAGACAAGATCATAGGCGACGGGGAGTTCCACCTTCATTACATAGAACACGGGAAAGGAGTATTCGATGTGATACCGCTTGGACGATTCGTTTCTGGCGTCGGCACTGATCTGCCGGGACATCTCAGCAAGGATGTCCGGCAGGCTTCGGCCATTTATCGCCAACAGCTCCGTTCCCGGCTGCAGGCACGGGGTATCCCCGTACCACTCATTAATATGAACCCGGCCATCGATAATCTTCACCGTGAACGGCAGCAGCGATGCCTTCGGCATGATCAGTCCGTACAGTTCACGGGAGGGATTTACGCCCAAATGATAACAGCCGATCCGTTCCGTGAGCGTGGAGAGCAGTCGCAGGAATTCCAATTGCGTCATACCGTCATGAAGCGCGCCGCGCGCCGCCGCAAGCAGGCTGTCGAATGTCTGCTCGGATACAAACGTATATTTCTGGGGATGTTTCTGTTTCAGGTTGTCGACGAAGAAATCGAAATCTTCCTGCAGCTGTCCGGCCGTATACACCGGGAGCTGCAACGGCGATGGCATCTGTGCGGAAGACGCGGACTGGCCGAGAAGAGCCAGCGAGATCAATAATGACAGAAACATAGACAGCGTTATCATCGATAGTTTCATGGAGTCTCTTTCTATAATCCAATAAACGTACTACCCGTACACCTATTACATCGCGAAGGGACTGTTTTTCACAACAGACCCCGGGCGTATCCGCCATCGATGGGGATGGTTGTGCCGGTGATATAGGACGCTCTTTCCGAGGCCAGGAAGACCACCAGGTCGGCCAGATTTTCCGGGATGCCGATCCTGCCCAGAGGGATATCCTTGCTGAGGTTCGCGAGAACCTCTTCAAACTTTTTCTTGCTTTTCTTGGCCTTGTCCTTTAGAAGCTCATTGACCCGGTCCGTCATCATATAGCCCGGGCAGACGGCATTGACGAGAATATTATGGGGGGCAAGCTCATTTGAGAGACTCTTGGTGAGTCCGATGATGGCCGGTCGCAGAACATTAGAGAGCAGCAGTCCCTCGATGGGCTGTTTCACCGAGATCGAGGCCAGGTTAATTATTCTGCCCCAGCCGTTCTCCTTCATGGAGGGAATCACGGCCCGGCAAAGGCGTACGGTGCTCATTAGGGTCAGCTGTACAGCCTTCATCCAGTCCTCTTCGCCGAGGTCGGAAAAATCCCCCGGAGGAGGGCCCCCGGCGTTGGTCACCAGAATGTCCACTCGCCCGAATAAATCCATGGTTTCGTTGATAAGCCAAGTGATCTGATCCGCTAGTGACAGGTCCACGGCCAGGGGGAAGACAGAGACCCCGGTGCCCAAAAAGATATCATCGGCGGTTTTTTCCAGAACTTCTTTGTTTCGGGAACAGATAACCAGTTTCGCTCCCTCCCGGGCCAGAGCCCAGGCAACGGCCCTTCCCAGTCCTTTACTGGACGCGGCCACGAGTGCGACGCGGTTTTTCAGTTCTACATTCATCTTTTTCCCCCTTGCATTTCTCTGAGACCGGGAAGACCGTTCGATGCCTGTCAGGCCATGTCTTCTTTGGCGCCGAAGGAGCGGCCGAAAGAAAACTCCTTCATGTCAAAAGGCCAGGATTTGTCGACCATGAAGTCGGCCATGAATTTCCCCAGGGCAGGGCCGAGCATGAATCCGTGCCCGCTCATGCCCACGGAAGAGAAAAATCCTTTTACGTCTGTCTCATCCACTATAGGGCTGCCGTCCGGAGTCATGCAGTAGCTGCCGGCCCATTGCCTCAGGATGGCCACATTTTCCAGGGCCGGGATGAGGCGGCACATGCGGCGGGCCATTTCCACGATGAATTCCAGAGAGGATTCGGTGTTTTTCCCTGGCACCTGCTTTTCAGGTGTATAGCAGCCGATGAACTGGCCGGTGACGCGCTGTACAAAATAACCCCCTTCGGCCCGGTAATCAACCAGCATGGGAATGTTCATGTAGGAGACACCGTCCGTGATCAGGGCTTCATGTCGCTCTGGATAAACGGGCAGATCCACTCCCGCCATAAGGCCGACTTCCCTGGCCCAGGGGCCGGCGGCGTTAAGGATGATCGGCGCGCTGTAGGTGTTACCGGCTTTTGTGGTAAGGGACTGGATCCGGCTCCCGGAAACCTGGAGAGAGACCACCTCTTCCCCGATCCGGATGGTTCCTCCCAGAGATTTGATGTTATCCGTGTAGGCCTTTACCACCAGGAAAGGATTGGCCTGGCCGTCGGAGGGACACCAGGACGCTCCCAGGAGGTCATCCGTATTGAGCAGGGGCACGATGGTGCGGCATTCTTCCGCAGAAATGAATCTGACATCGAGACCGTACTCCTGCTGGAGGGCGATGACCTTCTTAAAGGTGGAGGCTTTACTCTCCTCATGGGCCAGAAACAGATAGCC
The DNA here is from genome assembly GCA_964621645.1 of uncultured bacterium. GTDB lineage: Bacteria > Zhuqueibacterota > QNDG01 > QNDG01 > JAGLOF01 > CAZUMH01. Next base: position 38,998 of record CAZUMH010000013.1, on the reverse strand, counting down.
GGAATTAGTCCATTCCACGTCCTGTCCAAGCTCTTCTTTCATGTGGCTGAACAGTCTTACTGATTCCATGGCTGTCTGGATGGTTGCCGGAGTGGAGAACTGCTGCCGGATGCCGGTGATGCAGCGGCCGGTGGATCCGGCAGTGAGGTAATCCTTTTCCAGAAGCAGGACATTCAAACCTTTGGCGGCAAGATAATATCCGGTGGCGGTCCCGATGATGCCCCCGCCGATGATTATGGCATCATGCGATTTATTCATCCTCAGGTCCTATGAAATTTTTTATCGGGACAGATACGAAGGGCGGCCTCTGGCTGGTGGGCTTTACCGTTTCGGTCGATCCTCCTCTCTGTTTCAGGATTCGGGTGATCAGGAGTCCGCATGTCCTTCCCTGACAGGGACCCATGCCCACATGCAGGAAGCGTTTCAGCTCTTCCGGATGGGTAATGCCGCTTTCGACGGCCGCTTCGACATCGGCCAGACTGACATCTTCACAGCGGCAGATGATCGTGTCTTCTTTGTTTATTTTATCTGTCATAAGTCGATTCTCCTGAAAAAGCGTACGAGCATGGAAAGCTCCCGTTCCATGGAAAGAAATACGATGGGAGTGCGATCCTGAGCTTTGGCGTTTCGGACCCGCTCGACGATCCCCACCCCTATGGGAGCGCCGCTGCGGTCCAGCAGAGAGACCTCTTCTCCTTTTTCCGGCAGAGGAAGAAATTCGTAGGGCATTCCCACCAGGGCTCTGTCTTCAGCGTAGGTTTCGTCCACCACGAAGATGGCCAGCCCGGGGCAGTTGGCAACGCAAATGGCGCAGCCGTTGCAGGTAGCGAAGTCAATACGGGGGATATTATTTATAGAGCCCGGGATGGTTATCGCTCCTCTTGGGCAGGCATCCTGGCAGGGATTACAGGGGATCTCCTGTACGCATTCGATGACGGCAACAGGTCCTTTTGCCCTCCTGTCCACAGAGGGGATGGTAATGTCGTCCAGGTTCAGGTAGCCTTTTTCGAGATAGGAATTCATGCGCTGGACCCCTCCTGTTTCATTTTTTCTTCACCGGCACGGATTTTCTCCCCGAAGGGTCCGGCTCTCAGTTCCCGCAGGCTCTCTTCCACCTCCCCTTTTTGCAGGTGTATTTCCTGTGAAGATCCTTTCAGCTGTTCCACTGCGTCCAGGCCTGCAAGGCGGCCCTCCAGCATGGCAGAACTGGCCTCTTCGATGCTGGAGGCATCGCCGGCAACATAGATGCCGGGAACACTCGTCTCCATATATTCATTGCGGTAAGGAACTTCACCTCCCAGCTCGGGAATAGTCAGCATCCGGCAGCCAGCCTGATAGAATATTTCCGTAGTCGGTTTCAGTCCGACTGACAAACATATCGTGTCCACTTTAATGTCCTCTTCAGTGCCTTCAACCGGGCGCCACTTATCGTCTATCTTCATGATAGTGGCGCCTACAACGCTGGAATCACCGAAAGCGCGTTTGATAGTGTGTCGGGTGAGGATAGGGACACCGCAGCGGCGCAGTTTGGAAGCGTGTACCTGGTAAGCCCCGATGGTGGGAAGGGCCTCAACCACCGCTGCCACCTCCATGCCGGCCTGCAGGGCCTGATAGGCGACGATGACGCCGATATTGCCGGCACCGACCATGAGCATGCGCCGGCCGGGCAGGATGCCGTAGACGTTCATCAGCGTCTGGACGGCTCCGGCTCCGTATACTCCGGGCAGATCGTTGTTGGGGAATGCCAGCATGTTTTCCGAAGCTCCGGCAGCGACGATGATTTTTTCCGCTTCCACTTTATGCAAACGGTTATCCTTGATGACCGCCAGCACTCCCGGAGCATAGTATCCGACCACGGGTGTTGAGGTAAAAATCTGAACCGCTTCACCCAGCTGGCCAATCAGTTTATCGCCGATATCAATCCCGCGTACTCCGGCGTGGTGATCCCGGGACCCGAAGAACATGTGGGTCTGCTTGATGAGTTGGCCCCCGATTTGGGAATTCTCTTCGAAGACCATGACCCGGGCTCCGTGGCGGGAGGCGTAAATGGCGGCGGACAAGCCGGCCGGCCCGGCACCGACTACAGCCACGTCGGTTTTAAGAGCCGGGAGTTCCCTGCGGGGATATAAGCGCTTTTTAGGGACGGCCCGCAGTTCACCCCAGCCGGTCTGAGTGCGGACCTCCATATCGGGCTCCGCCAGGACCAGGCAAGTCTTCACATTGGGGATACCGTCCACTTCCATCATGCAGGAGGAACATTTGCCAATAGCACAGAAGAATCCCCTGGGCCTTTCGTGGCGCAGGCTGTGGCTTAGAGTCTTATGACCGGCGGCGTGCAGGGCCGCGGCGATGCTTTCTCCTCCAAAAGCCGTCATCGGTTTGCCGTCGAAGGTGAAGGTGAAGGATTCACCTCGCTGGAAGGACAGGATTGGATGTTTCTCTAAACGCATGAGCGTACCTTTTCTACAGATATGTCCGGGATGAGAGAGTATATTTCAATGGGTGACTGCACCGTGAAGCGGGGCTGCAGCGCCAGAAGATCTTCGGTCCTGCCATACCCGTAAAGGGCGGCGCAAAAAGGAACAGAAGCTGCCCGGCCGGCCAGGAGATCGTGGGCCGTGTCTCCCACAAAAAGGGTCTCTTCCGCCAGAACCCTGGCCTTTTCCAGAGCCAGGAGCAGAATGTCCGGGTGCGGTTTGGGAAGGGCGACTTCCTCCGCGCTGATCATCAGATCCATATGTGACAGTAAATTCAGCCCCTCCAAAATCTGGCGGGCTGTTACGGCCGGTTTGTTGGTGGCGACAATCAGTGTTCGATCCGAGAGCGTTTCGAGGAGATCGGGGATACCCGGGAAGGGGCTCGTTGTGTCAAGGCAGTGGATAGTGTACTCCCTCCGAAAAATACGAAGGAAAAGATCTCCCCGGGATGCGGCTTTGTCTCCCAGGATGGTTTGGAGGAATTCCTCCCGTCCGGGACCGATCGCCTTCCGGGCTTGTTGGGGAGAAAGAAGGGTTTCCCCCATTTCTTCCAGAGCGAGGTTGATACAGCGCTCGATGTCCGAACGCGTATCGACCAGAGTGCCGTCCAGATCAAATAGTATGGTTGTGAATCGTTCCCGGCTCATCGGTTTTGATCCTGAACAAATTTTCGAATGGAACGGTCGTAGGTGCGTTCGGCCTCGGCCGAAAAATAGCAGGCCGGCAGTTCTCCCATACGGCGATGATAGGCGATACACTCGCAGCAGATACCCTTGCGCGGGCAGGGTTCATAGGTGCAGTTACAGACCGCCAGGTTGGTGGAGTTGTTTTCACATATGGCCATTGTCCATTTCTTTCCATATTGTGTAAATAGTATGCAGCAAATGCTTTTTTCCCTGTTCCATCTCAGTCTTGGAGGAACACGGGAATTCACCGGCACCGGCACCGGCGTGACCGTCACCGATGTTGAGTCTCCTCATAATCTCGCCCACATCCCTGCAGTGTTCCTGCTGATTGCAGTGCATGGTCAGCGACATGGAGAGAGCCAGATCCACGCTTTTACGCCCTCCCCGGAAAGGATTCTTTATTTCCAGGATGGCATCTGATTCCGGAAAGGCCAGGAAAGCGAGCTGCTTGTCGATAGGATCCTGGCGGTTGTGTCGGGTGCGGTCGATAATGACGATTTCCTTATTCCTGTCTTCGTCAATGAAGGAGGCATCCATTTTGATCCGCTCGAACATCACCTCTTCCTGCTCCAGCATGGTATGATACCGCTGTAATACCCGCTCGTTCCCGCTGATGGTCTCCAGGGAGTCAGTTGTCAGGATGCCCGTCAGCCAGGAAAGAAAGTTCAGCCGCTCCCGGCGATCCAGCGAGCGCAGCTTGATGGCATTGTCCACGATACGGCCGGGAGTTTCCCGTCTCCAGTCGGCAACATCCCGGTAATCAAAAGAGTCGATCCGGTCCGCTTCCACTACCATGATTTCAAAGCGGCCGGGCAGTTCCGTGGAAGCACGGTGGTGCTCATATACCACTCTGGCGCAGGATGGTTCTTCCCTGAAGGATCCGGGAATCGATTCCGGATCGATCCCCCGGTAGCGCAGTTCTTCCAGATTCCCTGCATGATGGTCAAACCAGAGACCGCAACTGCCGGCGTATGGAAGATCGCAGACGATGTCACGTTCGTCAATCGTTACTTCAGCGCGGCCAATAGAACGGGGGCCGGTAAAATAGAATTGTTCAATACTATAGATATATGCGCAAAGGGCGGCCGAGATGACGCCATCGAAATCATCGTGTGTAACGATACGCCTGTACAAGCAGCCCTCCTTAAAACAAATTGGTATATAGTTTAAAAAAAATAGCCGGTTAAAGCAAGGCAAAATTTTTCCTTTCTTCCGGCGGTGGAGAATCCCGGGAATCGGAATCAGCGGGACCGGTTAATTTCTTGACTTTATGCGATGGTGGTGTTATCTTTTTGAAATGATGATCAAATGGAGCCAGACGTGACAAAGAAAAAAAGGATAGGGATCCTGACGGCCGGAGGGGACTGTCCCGGCCTCAATGCGGTTATCCGGGGAGTGGTCAAGGCGAGCATTAAACGCTACGGTATGGAGGTTGTCGGGATCGAGGATGGATATCTGGGGCTGATTGAAAAAAGAGTGGTCCCGCTGAACTGGCAGTCCGTTTCGGGCATCCTGACGGAAGGAGGAACGATTCTCGGCACCTCCAATATTGCCAATCCCTTTCGGTGGCCGGTCAAGGATAAGAAAGGGAAGATCTCATTTATCGATGTCTCAGACAAGGTGGCGGCATACGTGAATGAGCTCAAACTGGAATGTCTGGTCAGTATCGGCGGGGATGGCACCATGGCCATCGCCCAGAAGCTGAGCCAGAAGGGAGTGCGGATCGTCGGGGTTCCCAAGACCATCGATAATGATATCTGGGGTACTGACATCACTTTCGGTTTCAATTCGGCCATGACAGTGGCCACTGAGGCGGTGGACAATATTCACAGCACCGCCATGTCCCACCATCGGGTGATGGTAGTGGAAGTGATGGGGAGATATGCCGGCTGGCTGGCTTTGGAATCGGGTATCGCCGGCGGAGGAGACGTGATTCTCATCCCGGAAATTCCCTATCATTTGGATGTTATTTGCGATTTTGTCAGGAAAAGGAGCAAGGAGGGTCGCCGTTTCAGTATCGTGGTCGTCTCCGAAGGAGCACATCCGGAAGGCGGTGAGATGGTGGTTCAGAAGATGGTGAAGGAGAGCACCGATCCAGTGAGGCTGGGGGGTGTCGGCTTTCACGTGGGAAACGCCATCGAAGAAAAGACGGGACTGGAGACCAGAGTCACGGTGCTGGGCCACCTGCAGCGGGGAGGTACGCCCACTCCGTTCGACCGCATACTGGCCAGTCGGTTCGGGGTAAAATCAGCGGAGCTCTGTGATTCGGGAACCAGCGGTGTCATGGTCGCCTTGCGCGGGACTGATGTGATCGCCGTACCATTGAGTGATATCGGCGGCAAAACCCGCCTGGTGGATAGAGATCATCCGCTTGTCGATGTAGCTACATCGGTGGGCACCTGTTTAGGTGTATGATCCTATCGGGGGAAAAATATATTCTAAAAAAAAGAAGGTAAAAAGTATGAAAAAGACAATGATCAGTACAGCCGCTGTTTTTCTTTTTTTCCTCCTGTCGGCCGGACAGATATATCCCTGCTCCTCAATTGTAACCGGGAGGAAAGCGACGAAAGACGGTTCCGTGCTTTTCGGACATAATGAGGATGATTTCGGCAGGCGGGTGGTGAATGTCTGGCATGTAGGCCGGATGAGTCATCCCGCGGGGACGATGATCACCCTATTGCGGGGCGGTCAGATCCCCCAGGTCGAAGAGACCTGGGCTTTTACCTGGTTTCAGGTAAATGATCTAGAGTTTTCTGATTACTTCGTGAACGAATGGGGAGTCCACATTGCCAGTGACGCCTGCGGCTCCCGGGAAGACGATCCCCAGCTGAAAGACGGCGGCATCGGGTATCTGTTGCGCCGTATTGTGGCCGAGAGAGCCACCACGGCCCGGCAGGGAGTGATGATCGCCGGCAAGCTGCTGGATGAATTCGGGTATGCCCAATCCGGCAGGGGGTACATCATCTGTGATAATAAAGAAGCCTGGATCCTGCATACGGTGGCCGGGAAACACTGGGTGGCGCAGCGGGTTCCGGATGGAGAAGTCGCTTTTCTGCCAAACCAGTATATTATCCGTACGGTGGATTTTTCCGATACGGATAACTTCTACTCATCTGCGGATAACATAAAAGACTATGCCATTGAAAAAGGCTGGTATGATCCCAAGAGCGGCAAGCCCTTCGATTTCGCCTCGGCCTATATGCCCAAACCACGACAGCAGAGCAAGCTGGCCAGAAGAGGATATGATACCCGGCAGTGGCGGGCCCAGGCCCTGATGACCGGGAAACCGGTCAGTGTGGAAGAGGCGCTGAAAGATGGTCTGCCCTTTTCCGTAAAACCGAACAGGAAGTTGGCGGTGGCTGATTTTCAGGCTGTTCTCAGAGATCATTACGAAGGAACCGAATACGCACCGGTTGAACGAGTATCCGCGGTTATGCCTCCTACCTCACAGCCAGATGAAAAATCCCAGGGAGCGGTTCCGGTAAACATAGCGATCAATCCCAATCAGACGACAGAGCGCACCATTTGCACCATGTCAACCGTCTTTTCGTTTGTCGTCCAGATCAGAGCCGATATGCCGGTCGAGATCGGATCCGTAACCTGGATGTCATTCGGCCGTCCCGATGTCAATGTTTATATCCCCTGGTACACCGGGATGACAACGATCCCGTCCCAGTTTAATAACACGCTGGGGGTCGAGGATCCAGGGCAGGCGCTGGTCCATAATTTCGATCCACTGCCGGGCACATTCAGGTTTGATGAGGAGTCAGCCTTCTGGGTCTTTAATGAATTGGAAAATGTGGTCGATCCTATCTATTTTCGGGCCATGAGGCAGGTTAAGCCGGAATGGGAACAAATGGAGTCATATCTGTTTCTCAATCAAGGAGTTGTGGAAAAAAAGGCTCTGGAACTATACAAGAAAGATAAAGATGCGGCCACAAAGTATCTGACGCACTATACCCAGGCGCAGGCCACAGAATCTATAAAACGAGCCAGGGGGCTGCTGGCAACGATCAAGAGTTTTTATTACCATTGATACCTGTAAAGAGGGCTGGATTAAATTTCATCAGATCCAACATAGAAAGAGACTAATAAAAAACCCCCCGCCAAATGAGGCGGGGGGTTTTGGTTGGCAAGAAAAAGTTACACTTTGGTAACGTTTGCCGCTTGTGGGCCTTTGGGGCCGTCGGTCACCTCGAATTGGACTTCATCTCCTTCGTCAAGGACCTTAAAGCCATCCATGTTAATTGCGCTGTAGTGGACGAATACATCGTCGCCCTCTTCGCGTTCGATGAAACCAAAACCTTTGGTCCTGTTGAACCATTTGACCTTACCTGTTTCCATTGCTTTCCCTCTCTGTTGTTTCCCAACCTTGTACAGCCGGCTGACGCCTTTTCGAAGAGGTTGCGCTTCGAAAATTTCGAGACGTTGTGTTGCTCAGCACCCTGTCCCCAAAAAATATGGGACTTCTCAAAGGCTCACAAACGGTGTACTACTTCTTAATAATATTAAAAATAGTATGCATAATCATTAAATGCAAGTTTTTTTTTGCATTTCTATGAAATTTTAGTTCAGAATTCCAAAATTTCTTTCAGACGGTCATTTCCTTCGTGCAGGATGATTTTATTCCAAAAATGCCGACGCACAAAGAATTGGTATAAAACAAAGTAAAGAAAATCTTACAAAATGTAAAAAATACTTGACAATTGTCTGACAATAGGCTATATTTTGTAAAGCATGCTTTACAGTCCTGACTATTACCATACTGGGTTATGAAAGGGGGCGTCAATGAAACTTGGCAATAATCTGAGACGCTGCCGCTTTGAGGCAGACAATATGTCTCAGGAGTTGCTGTCGAAAAAAGTGGGTGTCACCCGGCAAACGGTCATCTCTCTCGAGAAGGGACGGTATGTTCCTTCAACTTTGCTGGCTTTGAAAATAGCCAGAGTTTTTGGAAAAGCAGTGGAAGAAATTTTCTTTTTACAGGAAGATTGACGCAACATTTTTTCTATGTAATACACCTGAGGAGGAAAAACAATGGATACCGTTGCCGAAAAAATTATTAAAATAATATTATTTGTCCTCGTCGTGATCGCTGCACTGCTTTTTTTCGTGATGCTGAACAGAAAGCGATCGGAAAAATTCAGTATCGATGAAAGAGTATACGCAGCAACGCACCTGGCCGGCATTATCTGCGGCGCCGCGGGTCTCGTGGCCGCTTTTATATGGCCGCTGCAGATCATAGAGCTTCATATTTGGGAATTGATTATCCTGCCTTTCGCTTTTATGGAGATGTACTGGCTGCTCGTCATTAGGAAACACAAAGTGGCCCGTGGAATCGACGAGAAACAGATGTTCGATCTGCACCGCGCGGCGGCCTTGGCCTGGAGTGTTTCCTTTCCCCTCACTATCGTTCTTTTTGTTCTTTACCAGAATTCCATCCTGTCCGGACTGTTCTGGTTCCCAATACTGATATTCGCCTCTCTTGCGGCCTATTGCGGTGGGGCGCTTTACTATTTCCGAAGACAGTGACTGTTCCCGTCAGCTCTTATATACTCTCTGGATATATCCCTGTTGTAAAAAAGGTCTCCGATTCCGGATCAGGGGACCTTTTTAGGACACTCACGGATAGCAGCGTTTGGTAAATTTTCTAGTGAGTCGTGGCGGAAAGCGGCTGCAGAAACAGCCTCTCCGCGGTGATTACGGTATTCCCCAGCCAATCCTTATCATTACGCTGGGGGTAATCGGTGGTGTAGTGGAGGCCGCGGCTCTCCTTGCGGAAGAGGGCCGAGCGGGTGATAAGCAGGGCCAGGCAGGAGATATTACGCAATTCCAGAAGCGCCGGGGTCACCGTTGTTCTTTTATAGTAATGTTCTATCTGGCTGGTAATGAGTTCCATCCTGGCCAGATTGCGTGTGAGCCTTTCATCGGATCTGACGATGCCCACATAGTCCCACATGAGCCGCTGAATCTCACGCCGGTCATGCGAGATCAGAACCCATTCATCATGATCAAATGTACCGCGGTCATCCCATACCGGAATGTCGGGTAAGGCTGCGGACTGGCTGGCGATGCATTTTTTTGCGCAACGAAACGCCTTCTCCGAGTAAACGAGCGCTTCCAGAAGAGAGTTCGAGGCCAGCCGGTTGGCTCCGTGCACCCCGGTGCAGGCTACCTCTCCGGTGGCATATAATCCCTTAATAGAGGTGCGGCCATTTAGATCGGTAAGCACACCGCCGCACATATAATGCGCAGCCGGCACCACCGGAATGGGTTCCCGGGTCATGTCGATATTCAAGGACAGAAGCTTTTCGTTTATCTGGGGAAACCGTTTTCTCAATTTATCTTTATCATGATGGGTCACATCCAGCGAAACATATTCTCCACCGCTTTTTTTAATCTCGGAATCGATGGCTCTGGCTACCACATCCCGGGGAGCCAGGTCGGCCTGCGGGTGGTATCGCTTCATAAAAGCCTCTCCCCTGCTGTTTCGCAGGATGCCGCCGAATCCCCTCACTGCTTCGGAGATAAGAAATGAATCACCCTCTGGATGATAGAGCGTAGTGGGGTGAAACTGCATGAATTCCAAGTTGGCGATGTTCGCGCCGGCCCGGTAAGCCATGGCCACGCCATCACCGGTGGCGATGGAAGGATTGCTGGTATGGAGGTAGACCTGTCCCGCTCCACCTGAGGCCAGAAGGATGACGCGGGCCAGATACACTTCGACTTTGCCGGTCTTTCCATCAAGGGCATAGGCTCCCCAGCAGTGAATACTATCAGCCGATGTCTTATTGCCGGCGAGCAAATGGTGTTCTGTGATCAGTTCTATGGCGCTGTGATCTTCGAGAACGGTTATATTTCTATGGCTCTTGACTTTGTCCAGGAAGGCCTGTTCAACCATCATGCCTGTTTTGTCCATGGCATGAACGATGCGGTTTTTAGAATGGCCTCCTTCCCTCCCCAGATCGAGTTCCCGGCTGCCTGGTTTGTGAGTGAAGGCGACACCCCAGTTCACCAGGTCCTGAATGCGGGCCGGTCCGTCCCGCACGATCATTTCCACGGCGCGGGGATTACAGAGACCGATACCTACTCTGAGGGTATCCTGGATGTGGCTTTCGAAAGAGTCGTCCGAATCGAACACAGAAGCAATGCCCCCCTGGGCGTAATTGGTATTCGATTCCGCCCGTTTTTTCTTGGTGAGCACGGTGACGCTTCCGGCAGAGGCGGCCCGCAGGGCGAAGGACAGACCGGCGGCTCCGCTTCCGATTATTAAAAAGTCCGACATTTGTGACACGGGAGATCTCCTATCTGGATATGGGCAGATTGTATTTCTTGGCTTTGCGGTAGACGGTGGCCCGGCCGATTCCCAGTTTCTTAGCGGTACGCGATATATTTCCTTCAAATTCTAAAAGCGTTTTGCGGAGAATGTCCACTTCCAGTTTTTCTATCCAGCGGGGCAGGCTTTCCTGAATCTCTCCCAGGCCCATCTCCAGAGAATGGTCATCTCTGCTGAAGGCGGTGATATGAGGCGGCAGGTCACTCTCTCCAACGGAGTCTGTGCCGGAGATGACCACGGCCCGTTCGATTGCGTTCTCCAGTTCCCTGACATTCCCCGGCCAGTGGTAGGAAAGCAGAATCTTCAGCGCCTCGGGGTGGATCTTCTTCAGGGATTTGTTTTCACGCTGGCAGTAGCGTTTCAGGAAGTGATCAACCAGAAGAGGGAGGTCCCCCTTTCTTTCCCGCAGGGGGGGGAGTTTGATGGGAAAGACACTGACCCGGTAGAAGAGATCTTCCCGGAAGCGGCCGGCCCGGACTTCCTCCTCCAGGTTTTTATTGGTAGCCGAGATGAGACGGATATTAACTTTCACCAGGCTGTTGCCGCCTACCCGCTCGAATTCTCGTTCCTGGAGCACTCTGAGAATCTTGGCCTGGGTGGATTGGCTCATATCGCCGATTTCATCCAGAAATACAGTGCCGCCGTCGGCAAGTTCAAATTTGCCAATGCGCTTGCCAGCCGCGCCGGTGAAGGCGCCCTTCTCGTGACCGAAAAGTTCGCTCTCCAGCAGTGCATCGGGTAGGGCTGTACAGTTCACTGCCACATACGGTTTGTCGCGGCGGGCTTCGCAGTGATTGTGGATAGCCCGGGCGAAGAGTTCTTTACCGGTGCCGCTTTCTCCCTGGATCAGCACCGTTACTTCACTGTTGACCAGCTTCTCAACCGCCCGGAACAGCTCCTGCATGACACCGCTTTGTCCCACGATGTTGTCAAAATCGAAGCGGTCTTTGAGTTCGGAGCGCAGGCTTTGGACTTCAGATTCCAGGGTATGGGCATCCAGAGCGTTTTTCACCGTTACCTTAAGCCGGTCAGAGGAAAATGGTTTGGTGAGAAAATCATAACAGCCTTTCTTCATGGAATCGACGGCCCTTTCGATGGTGCCGTGGGCCGTCATGATGATGACAGGCAGATCGGGGTGTTTCTTTTTTACCTGATCGAGAACTTCTATGCCGTCCATGCCGGGCATCTGGATGTCCAGAAGGAGAAGATCCACAGGCTGTTCCTGCAACTTATTCAAACAGGCCTCTCCGGTTGAGGCGGTGATCAGTTCATAGGAGCCGCTCTTCTCTAAAATGTCGCTCACCAGGCGGCGAACATTCTTGTCGTCGTCTACCACCAGGATGCGGTTTTTCATCCTGCTGTCCCCCTTTCTATGATCCGGTCAAGAAAAGCGTCCCATTCCTCTTCCCGGATTTTCAGATCAATCTGGAGAAAATAGATATCCCCCTCCCATTCAGCAATTTCCGGAAGACGGACGGCATCTTTCTCCGTTGTGATTACCAGTGATACACGAGCCTGTTGCGCCTGCTCGATGATGGATTCAATATCCCGGGCAGTGTACCAGTGGTGATCCGGGAAGGAGTGGGTGGCAATTACGGCTATGCCGCAATTTCTGACCGTGGCGTAGAAGGAATCCGGATTGCCGATGCCGGCGAAACAGAACGCTCGGTCTCCTCTCAGACTGCCGGGATCCCCGCGGGAGCCGTTCCTGAGAGAGACGAAAGCAGCAGGAGTATGCACCGAAGTGAAAACGGGAGCGCTGGTATAGGTTCTGATTTTGGCAACCACGGCGTCAATGTCCTTACCCTGATCGGCACGGGTGATGATCACGGCTTGGGCCTGTTTCACGGTTGACAGAGGTTCCCGAAGCGGTCCGGCTGGCAGGAGGCGTCTATTGCCCCAGGGATTACTGGCATCGATAAGCACCAGATCCACCTGACGGCGGAGACGCAGGTGCTGAAATCCGTCGTCCAGAATCAGACTATCCGACACGTTATTTTCAAGAGCCAGCCGGGCGCCCCTGACCCGATCCCTGCATACCACAACCGGAATATCCGGCAACCGGCGGGTGATGAGCTGGGGTTCGTCTCCGGTCATGCGTGTCGGGATCTCATCCCCGTCGCCGCCTTGTACCTTGAGAGGGGTCGCATTTTTCCTTCCGTAACCGCGGGTCAGTACCGCAGGCCGTAAGCCATGTCTATTGAGATCCTCGGCGAGACGGATTACCATAGGTGTCTTGCCGGTGCCTCCCACGCTCAGATTTCCGACACTGATCACCGGGACCGGCACCGACTGAGAGGGCAGGAGGGAACGGGAGTAGAAAAACCGGCGCAGGGACATGGCCAGACCGTAGAGAAAGGAAAGGGGCCAGAAGATGAAGCCGAACCATGATTGTCGCCAGAGGGAAACCACCCTAACTCCTTTTCGCCACTTCAAGAACGGCGTCGGCGGCACGCTCCGCCGCACCCGGCTGTCCCAGTCTGCTGCTCACCAGGGCCAGATCTTTTCGCATTTTTTCTCTTTTTTCGGGCCGCGTCAGCAGATCATAAAGATTCTGCGCCATCAGGCGGGTTGAAGCCTGTCCCTGAATAAGTTCGGGGACCACGGACCGGCCGGCCACGATATTGGCCAATCCGATATAGGGCACCCGCACCAGCACTCTTCCGATCAGATAGGAAACGGGAGCCATGCGGTAACAGATGATCATGGGCGTCTGGAACAGGGCCGTCTCCAACGTTGCCGTCCCGGAGGCTACCAGGATCACATCAGCGTAGGCCATGAGTTCGCGTGTATGAACGGTATATGTTATCAATTCAGTATTTTTCCTCACGTGTTCCTGATAGACGCTCTCCGGAATCGCAGGAGCTTGACCAAGAGCCGCCTGAACTTTTCCCTTTAGCTCGGTGTGAACCAAGTGGAAGGCTTCGGTCATCCGCGGCAGGAGCCGCTCAATTTCCTGGCGGCGTGATCCGGGCAGTAGACCGACCAGCGGCCGATCAGGATCAAATCCAAGCCGCTGAAAGAATTCATCCCGTGTCATGGAGGGGGGAGGAGAATCTTTGAGGGGGTGACCAACAAAGCGGGTGTCCAGGCCGTGTTTATGGTAGAGTTTTTCCTCGAAAGGAAAAACCACCAGCATGCGATCTATATTTCGGGCCATTTTTTTTACTCTGCCGCCTCCCCAGGCCCAGACTTGAGGACTTATGTAGTACACCACCGGAAACCCCAGCTGCTTGGCTTTTCCCGCCAGGCGCAGATTGAATCCGGGGTAGTCCACCAGCAGAACCAGATCCGGCTTGCGGATTTTCATCTCCTCGGTGAGGCGGCGGAAGACCTTCATAATGAAGGGCAGATGCCGGACGACCTCTCCAAATCCGAGAAAAGCCATATCCTTCATGTGGTAGATGAGCTCCACTCCCAGTCCGGCCAGGCGATCGCCGCCGATGCCGAACAATGTCACATCGGGATGTTTTTTTTGAAGGGAGCGGACCAGTTCGGCAGCGCGGGCGTCGCCGGATTCCTCCCCGGCGACCAGCATTATTTTTAGTTTTTCGGACATAGTACTTACAATAGATACCAGCGAATCAGGATCAGAGCGGACACGGCCACGATGGCCTGCAGCGTGTTGCGTTCGGAGCGCAGGGCCTTGGGATAATTGGGTTGGGTTCGGATCTGATCCGTTAACTGGCAGGGGCTCAGACGGGGAATCCAGCGGTGTACCTGGCGGCGGTACTCCTTGTATTCAGGAAAGGTATGAGCAAGATATTCCTCTTCATGTCGCACGATGAAATAATACTGCAGAGAAAAGAGGAAGGAATGTACCAATACCATCCAGGGCATCCAGGCCCAGCACATGATTACCACGCCAAGACTGAGAAAGAAGTTGCCAACATAGAGAGGATTGCGTACGAGACCAAAGGGTCCGTCCGTGATCAGGCGGGCGCCGCCGGCTCTGCCGGTGGTGCGGGTGGCGCTGCCGGCATAGGCCACTCCCCAGAATCTGATTGATTCACCCAGCAAAGCGACAGCCAGTCCCAGTAAGAAACTGAGCCAGCTGGGCTGCGCCAGAATAAGTATGATTATTATCAGCGGGACAGGTGTGTAGCTGCGGTTTTTAAAGAAAAAATGATGTAGATCCACCTCAACCCTCCATCTGTTCCAGAACGGTAAGAGCCACCGCGAGAGCATCCCGGGCCTCTTTGCCGGTAACGGCTTCACTCTCTGCCCCGTTTATCGAATGAAGGAAGGCCTTCAGTTCAACCTCGAGGCCCTGTTCTTCAGGCGGCTGCGGCTGATAATACGTTATCTGTTTCTTTTTATCTCCTGTTCCGATTTCACCCAGGACCATGTCCGCCGCTGCGGCCGAGTCTTCAAGCCGGTAGACCTCGGCGGATTTTTGCAGGAAATCAACGGTAACATAGGTGTCTCTCTGAAACAGGCGCATCTTGCGCATCTTTTTCTGGGAGATGCGGCTGGCCGTAACGTTGGCCACCAGGCCGTTGTCGAAGCGCAGGCGCACATTGGCGATATCCACCGTGTCCGAGACAACGGCCACCCCGCTGGCGTCAATGCTCTGCACCGGACTTTTTGCCAGATGGAGGATGAGATCGAGGTCGTGTATCATGAGGTCGAGCACTACCGAGACCTCCGTTCCTCTCGGATTGAAGGGAGCCAGGCGGTGAGTTTCAATAAACTGAGGGCTGAATTCAAACCCCTGGAGAGCCCGGAAGGCCGGATTGAAGCGTTCGATATGACCTACCTGGAGGCAGAGCCCTTTCTCCTCCGCCAGACGGATCATTTCATCGGCCTCTTTAAGATTCCGGGCGATAGGTTTCTCGACCAGACAGTGAACGGAATTGTTCAGCGCCAGGGAGGTGCATTCAAAATGATGATCCGTGGGGACGGCGATGCTGACAGCGTCCACATTCGTTAACAGATCTTCCATGGAGTAAAAGGCTTTCGTGCCGGTTTCTTCGGCCACGGATGCGGCCCTTTCCCCGTTGGTATCGTAAAGGCCGACGAGGGTGACCCCGGGAAGGCGGGCGTAGTTGAGAGCGTGGAAACGGCCCAGGTGTCCCACGCCGATTACTCCGACATTCAGTTTAGGCACAGGTGTTCCTTTCTCGCTGGTGTCCGCTTTGATACGTTTTAATTTAGTACAATCCGGGAGGAGAAGCAAAAGATTTTTCGGGTATTGACTCCAAGGGAAATTGTTTGCATATTAGAAACAATTCCATTTCTATGTAACGGATTCCAGGAGAGATCGATTTGTTCGATTTTGACAGGATACTATCACGCCAGGGGACCAGCAGTATTAAATGGGACAGATACGCCGGGAAGGATATCATCCCCATGTGGGTGGCGGATATGGATTTTCCCTCTCCTCCCGCCGTTACCAAGGCGCTGAAGAAGCGTGCCGAGCATCCCATTTACGGGTACACTCATGTCCCGGCCGTTTTTATAGAGACCATCTGCGGCTGGCTGGAACAGCGCTACTCCTGGAAGGTGAATCCCGGCTGGCTGGTCTGCCTGCCTGGTCTGGTGACCGGAATCAACATATCCTGCCGGGCAGTTGGTGAGGAAGGGGATGAGGTTGTGACCACCATTCCCGTCTATCCGCCTTTCCTTTCCGCACCCGAAAATTTTAAGAAGCGCTGCCTGACCTTTCCCATGCTGGAGGACGGGGATCGCTGGGTGCTCGACGAGCAGCGGTTCCGGGACACCATTGGCAAAAATACCAGATTGTTCCTTTTCTGTTCGCCCCATAATCCCTGCGGCCGGCTGTTCACCAGGGAGGAGCAGGAGAGGATGGCGGCAATCTGCCTGGAGCATGATATCATTATATGTTCCGATGAGATCCACTGCGATCTCATCCTGAAGGAAGAAAGCGGCCATCTTCCCACGGCCGTTCTTGACGAGGAAGTGGCCCGGAGGACGATCACCCTGATGGCGCCCTCGAAGACGTTCAACATACCAGGACTAGGCTGTTCTTTCGCTGTCATTCCGGATAAATCCCTGCGACAGCGGTTTCTCGCTGCCGCGCGGGGTATTGTACCGCATATCAATGTGTTCGGGTATGTGGCGGCACAGGCTGCTTATAATGAAGGCCGGGAATGGCTGGATGCGGTCCTGGTCCGTCTGCGACAGAACAGGGATGCGGCAGTCGACAGGATAAACGGCATGCCGGGTCTGCGTACCCTGACACCTGAAGCCACGTACCTTCTCTGGATTGACTGCCGGGATCTGCCGCTGGAGCGACCGGCAGCGTTTTTCGAAAAGGCCGGGGTGGGATTATCCTGCGGCAGAGATTTTGGAACACCCGGGTTTGTCCGGTTAAATTTCGCCTGCCCTCCTTCTGTTCTTGAGAGAGGACTGGAGAGGATGGAGCGGGCGGTTAAAAAAATCTAGTGGTAAAAAATCATGCCCAAATCAGTAAAGAAGCGTCCCGATAGCAAGGATATCATCCTTATCGTCGATGATCAGCCGGAAGTGCTCAACTCGCTGGAACGTCTGCTGAAGGAGGAGTACACTATACTCAAATCCTCAAGCGGGGCCGAGGCCCTTCTCCTTCTGGAAAAACACAAACCGGCGGTCATCCTGGCCGATCAGCGTATGCCCGGCATGACAGGCGTACAGCTTCTGGTCCGTTCCCTGAAAAGACATCCAGATTCGGTTCGTATCCTCATCACCGCCTATGCCGATGTCCACGCCTCCATCGCAGCGGTGAATGAAGGACAGATATTTTATTATGTCTCCAAACCCTGGGAGCCCGAGACCCTGCTCCTCATCATAAGAAGAGCAGTGGAACGCTATCATATGGAGAAGGAGAACCGGCGCCTGACCCAGGAACTGCGGGCCGCAAATCGGCGATTGGAACAGGAAAACAGTCTGCTGAGACAGAACCTGGATGAGCAATACGACTTTTCAAATATTATCGGTCACAGCCCCGGAATGCTGCAGATCTTCAAGCTGGTCAAAAAAGTAGTGGATACACCGACGACGGTGATGCTGCGGGGTGAGACCGGCACCGGCAAGGAGATGCTGGCCCGTGCCATTCACTATAATTCATCCCGGAAAGACAAGCTCTTCATTGCCCAGAACTGCGGTGCTCTGCCCGATTCCCTGCTGGAGAGCGAACTCTTCGGACACGTACGGGGAGCCTTCACCGGAGCTGTAGAAAACAAGAAAGGTATCTTTGAGACCGCCGATGAGGGGACGGTTTTCCTTGATGAGGTGGGAGACATGTCACCCGCCATGCAGCTGGGATTGCTGCGGGTGCTCCAGGACGGTGAGGTAAAGTCGGTGGGTTCTTCCCGCACCATACAGGTGGATGTGAGAATCATCGCGGCTACCCACCGAAATCTCGAAGATGATGTGAAGAGCGGCCGCTTCAGAGAGGATCTTTACTACCGGCTGAACGTTTTCCCCATCGAACTGCCGACCCTGCGGCAGCGACGGGAAGACATTCAGGATTTGGCTGAACATTTCCTGAAAAAATACTCATCGAGGATAAACAAGAAGATAAACGGCATCGCACCGGAGGCACTTCACATCCTCACAGCGGCGCCCTGGCCGGGGAATATCCGGGAATTGGAAAACGAGATCGAACGGGCAGCCACCCTCGCTGACGAGGGCGTCATGATTACATCCGAGCACCTATCTCCCCGCTTTCAGCGGGCCGGAACTCTTATCCGGGATGAAGGCGAAAAGGATGCCGGTTTGAAGCAGCGGGTGGAATCATTGGAAATCAGCCTGATCCGGGAGGCCCTTAATGAGAGCGACGGCAATATTCGTAAAGCTGCGGAGCTGCTGGGGATCAGCCGCCCCGGGCTTCACAAAAAACTAGACCGCTACAACTTGCATCCCTAGTCCCATAGGCAGCGATGACCAGTTCACCTCTCTGAAACAGTTACTGTTAACAAACGTTACATTATGCTGTAAACGACGTTTACAATTGTCACCCTCTTTTCTTTTTGTCCCATCCATAATGTTTTCCTAACTACAGTAAAAACAATCATAATTTTTTGCTCACTCATCGTGGCACACTCTTTGTCCTCTTTCCGGCGTGAAAGAGATGTAACGGAGGAAAGGAGGTGTATCATGAAAACAAATAAACGCATCAGTGTGATTCTGCTTGCCCTCGCGGCGGCATTCCTCTATTCCGGATGCTACACCAGCTTCGGCACGGTACACCGGATGGAAAGACAGGTGTATGAGCCCAATTCCACCGATGTATATGAAAGTGAATACGTCGATCAGATATATGACGACGAATATGTAGACGATCCGGTTTACTGGAGCTATGACTTTTACGATCCCTGGTACATCTGGTATGTGGATCCTTTCTGGTATTGCGGCTGGCATCCTTCCTGGCGATATTCCTATTATTACTGGGGTCCCGGATACGATTTCTATGTCGGGTGGAACGGGTACTATCCTTATCACTGGTATAATCCCTACCATTTTGGCTATTACAGCTACGACTACTGGTATGGAAACGATGGCTGGTACTACAATAATCATCATCATTATGGCGATTATTACCGGAACCGAACACTGGCCCAGCGCGATTTTAACCGCAGAGGATCTCTCTTTACCACCAGATGGACCGGCACGGGCAGGCACACTCTGGCGAAGGGAGTGGACAAGGGTGATGAATCGTTCGGTACCCGCACGACCAGCCGCAGGAGTTTCCTGAGGCCAACCTCGGATAGAACCGCTTCAGATGACAGAACTTCCCGCAGCAGGACCTGGACCAGCCGGATCACCAAAAGCGGCGGAACGGGCGGATCTGAAAAGACGACAACTACCAGCCGCAGCGATGATACCCGGAGAAGAAGGACCGCGGTCACCAAGGAACGGGTGGACAAGAGCGGCACCGACTCCCGGAAGGAGAGAAACTCCCTGTCTTCGGTGATAACCGGGATCCGGAATCTGGGCAAGAGTGTCGTATCCAAGGATAAGAGCGACCGGTCCTCGTCCAACCGCTCAAGCTCTTCAAGACGAATTACCAGTTCCACTCAGAAAAGATCTTCAACCAGTCGATCATCGAACAGCGGAAACAGAAACGTCACTTCCCGGAGCAGGAACAGCGCCAGCACCGTTAGCCGTTCCAGCAGCCGTACCAGCAGCGGGAGAAAGGCGTTGAGCCGGTCCACAGTGAGCAGGAGTTCCAGCAGCGGCCGGAGCAGCTCCAGTGTGTCTTCATCAGGGAGCAGGTCGAGCGGCTCTTCGATTTCCCGGTCCAGCAGTTCCCACAGCGGATCAAGCCGATCATCCGGTTCTTCACGCAGCAGCTCTTCCAGCCGGTCCAGCGGCAGAAGGGGCCGGTAATGATGACGCGTATCTCGGAAAGGAGGTCCCCAATGAAACGGATGTTTGTATTGATATGTCTGGCGGCACTGTCCGGTGCGGCGGCGCAGACTCCGGAAGAAGCGGTGCGCTTTCTTGATAATGGCAACGGAGTGGGGGCACGGGCTCTCTCCCTGGGCGGAGCCTATACGGCCGCGGCTAATGATTACAGCGCCATCTATTGGAATCCTGCTTGTTTGACATTATTACGAAACAGTGAGCTGAGTGTCGATATGTACTATCAGCGCTTTCAGAATGAAGCGGAATTTGCCGGCAGCACCACCCTGCAAAGTGAAAATTTCACCGCGTTCAAATCCGCGGGAATGGCCTACCGGTTTCCCACGACCAGGGGCAGTCTTGTGTTGGCATTCGGCTACAACCGTTTCAAGGACATGGATGACTTTCTCTCGTTCAGCGGTTTCAACACCCTGGACAACGGCTTGACCTTTGATCTGGAAAATGACGAGGGCCAGCTCGCCAGCTATCCCTACAATACCAATGTGCAGCAGGGAGAAGTGATCCGGGAGAACGGACATCTGGGGGCCTGGTCCCTGGGCGGCGGTATGGCCCTGTCACCCAGCTTCTCCATGGGGGTGACATTCAGCGGATACAGCGGAAGCTCGGCGTACGATTTTCTCTTTGAGCAGGATGACGTCGAGGACGGGTACAATCAATTTCCCGCCAATTACAATCACTACGAGGTCAGCCAATATATCAATTCCAGTTTTACCGGGTGGGCTACGCGAATCGGCGGATTATTTGAGTTAAACAACGATCTGCGGATGGGATTCTCCGTCGATCTGCCCTTCACGCTGCGGGTCAATGAAACCTATTCGAGCACGGATGCGCTTCTCTTCGATGATGATTATCTCGACGAGATGGATCTGGGCAGCGGTGAGTGGGAGTATCTGGTGCGGTATCCGGCCAGCGTCAGCGGCGGTGTCGCCCTCGACTTGGATAGACTGCTGTTAACGGCTTCCTGCAGTTATCGTGACTGGACCAAGACCAAGTTCGCTATCCCTTCCGGGATGGAATGGGACAGTGATTACGATGATCTTATCTTTGAAAATGTTAATTTCACTACGGATTTCCGGCCGGTATTGTCCTATGGATTCGGTGCCGAGCTCAGGGTGCCCGGCAGCGGATTGAGCCTGCGCGGCGGATACCGGCTGGTGCCTTCGCCGCTGTACGATGCGGATGAAACGCTGGACCGGGAATACATTACTGCCGGGCTGGGGTTCCGCATGGATCCGTTTACCACGTTCCACCTAACCTATGTAAAGGGAACGCAGCAGCGGTATTCTATGGACAGCTACACGCCCGGCGGCACCAGTGAAACGATTCGTACCGATAGGGTGATGGCCGGCTTGACCTATCGGCTCACCGGGTGGTGATCCCTTCATAGATTTGGCACTTTCTCTTCTCCTCCCCTCCCCCGAACGCCCGGCCTTTGCGGTCGGGCGTTCTCTCATGTATTATTGCTGCAGCAGCTCGATTTTTTCCTGTAGATTCTTTCGGAGTAACTTACTGTCTTTTATCATTAATTCAAACAGTTCCAGAAAATCGGAGTAGCGCTGGATGTAGGCGTTGTATGTAGGCTTCAGGCTGCCGTCAGCCAGATAAAAATAATTGGGTCTGTTTTCGAAAGGGATTACCTTCTCTTCGGCGAAATTAATGAGTTTTTGATATTTGGAAAGCATTATATCGAAAGATGTATAGTACTTGGACAATTCAAATATGGAGGACACATCGAGCAGGTTGATCCCGTCGGAAGAGAGAATAACCTGCCACATGTCGTTGGTGGGCAGGGCGTTTCCCTGCATAACGAAATAGAGCGGTGTCTTCCTGTTGCCTGCCTTGACGGACTGCTGCCATTCTGTGAATTTTCCTTGCATTTCAGGTTCGCGCTTTTCCGCGCCCCCGATAAAATATTCTATTTCCGTATTCATGCCCTGCAAGAGTTGTATTTTACTTTTCTTGTGTTCTAAGCTGCTGGTGTATTCATTGAAAAGAAAAGCAAAATAGACGCCCAAAAAGACAATAATGAGCTCGAGAAGCAAACGAATGAACAGAGAAAAAGCCGACGCAGACAGATATTTTCTCAAGGATTCCCGCACGAATTCACCTCTTTTGATAGATTATCCGGATAAGAAGAGTGTTCCGGCAAACGATCCTCCTCTTCCCTAAAACGGGCGTGAACCAGGGTGAGGGGGGCCGGGTTTTTCGGGACTATTATAAGAATTTGATGAGTTATTTGCAAGATTATTTTATTTGTTCAGAACTCCCGGATTCCCCTGCAGTTTCTTTCACATAGCCGGAGAAGACCCTGTTCCTCGGATCGCCGGGAAATGGATACAAACGTTTTTGGGCGGAGATGGCGGCTATTCAGGCAATATATTGAGATTGGTTTCCTGTTGCAAATAAAATATAATTGTAGTATGTTATTGGACAGACAGGGGAGGCTGCTTTGATTACCGTTGCGTATCACACTAAATCGAAAAAAACAAGAAAAAGAACAGAGAGAATCCAACTTATTGCTACCGGCCTGACTATGTTATTATCGCTGATGGACCCTGTTAAAGATGCTACTCTTTTTTATCTGGTAATCCGAATAACGGCAATAATTTTAGGAATTTTCCTTATAGGTTCCGGTCTGCGATACGAGAGGGCGCTGAAGCTGCTGGGCGACCACTTTGAAACGACGTTTACCAGACTGTCAGGGATTGTGCTTCTGCTGGGCGGTATCCTGTTGAGAATGCAAGGGAGCAAGGGCGCCTATCTGGTGCAAATCATCGTGGGTATCCTGTTCATAGCGGGGCTGCCCATAATTATCAAGAGAATAAAGGGGGCATTGCAGCTGCGGGCTGATAAGGATGGGATCACATACAGCAAACGGTTCCATGGATACAGAACCATACCCTGGGAAGAGATTGGTTCCATTTCGTTTTCGGATGCGGTCCTTGTGTTAAAATCGAAAAAAAATAACAGATCCCGTACTTTTTATCTGGAGAAAGATGACAGCAACATTCATCTTTTACGAAAAATACTGGAAGGGCACTTCAAGGAATTGTCCGCGGCTTAAGCGCAATCCCGCTATTGTGTTTGGCATCGTGAGGCAGCATGAAATACGGGTGCCAAAAAAAATAAAAGAGGCCGGGTTTGATTCCGGCCTCTTTATCTTCAGCCCTGCTTTCAGAATACAGTAAATTAGATCATCACGAGGTATTCCAGCAACCATCACATCTTCGCGATAGTGGGTGCCAGCACTGCGATCATTTCAGGAATGGTTTCGATGGTAGCGTTGCTGCACTGCACTTCCCGGCTGCCTTCGATCTGGGTCGTTTCGACATTCACCAGCTTGGTGGTGATGATGATCAGGTTCCCCAGTTTATTTATACTGCCGATGATGATATATTTTGCCCCAAGATGCTGTCCGATCTCGACCGCGTTGTCAGCGGTGAGTCCAGACTGCTGGTACTGCAGTTCATCGAGAACGTTCTTTATCTGGTTTCTTTCCACCAGTTCCACCAGGGGACTGTTGCCCAGCTTGCTCTCCAGCAGGTAGGTGGCCGTGCGGGCCACATTTTCTTCAAGACCGGGGCTGTCGAAACTGATTACCGCCACGCGTTTGCGTTCGCCGTACTGGATAAGCGGTTCCTGGGGTGTTGTCAGCTTTATCGCCGATCCGAATCCGCGGTTCTCTTCGCTCCGAATAGCGGGGTTGTTGCCGAATCGCTGATACCCTTCGATGCCTGACAGCTGCCAGACATTGACGGTGCTGTTCATTGCTCCTTTCTCGTTCTGGTATCCCACCGCCAGCCAGCGTCCGTCATCGGAGACCGCGATAGATGTGACCGGACCGGACACGGGATAGTGCTGTTCCGCCACACCGCTGGTGATATTCCAGAAAGAGATGCGTTTGTTCTGCAGAGTGGAGTTGGATGTTATGGCATAGCGTCTGTCCGGGGTGATGGCGAAGAAAGAAATGTTCTCCCGGTTGTCAGCCAGGGTCTCGATTTCGGCACCTGTCTGCCAGTCGAAGAAGGAGAGATTGTATTTAAAGATCATGCTTCTGCCGCCCTTGGCCAGGATGTGCTCCTCCAGGCCCACACCGATAAATTTTCTGTCTATACTGAACGCGGCAGATTTGACATCTATACCGGATCCGGCTATGGTGCGTGCCTCGATGGTCGATTTACGGATTGGGATGAGTGTATTGACATCCCAAACGATCATCTGCCTGTCCTCGGAAACCGAGAGGAGCTGATCGCCGCCGACACTGAAGGCGGCTGCGACAACATTTTTCTTGTGGCCCTTCAGTTTGCCCTTAAGTTCTCCCAGGGGAAATTCCCAGAGAAACACCTCTTTCCTGGCGCCGGATGCGGCCAGGAAGCGGTCGTCCGGCGATATGGTAAGAGACTGAATGGGATAACTGAAGTCCCGGATCTCCTTATCCTGATTTCCGGAAAAGAGGTCCCAGACACGAATCCGGCCATCCTGACCGCCGGAGATGAGCCGGGTGTTGCCGTGGTCGAAGATCAGAGAGGAGACGTACCCCCGGTGAGCCTGCAGCCTGTGAATCTGTCTCTTGGCCGGAATGTCCCAGACAAGAATGGTCCCGCCAACTTCTCCCACAGCAAGGAATCGGCCATTGGGGCTGATTTTCATACTGGCGACGCCGGTGCTCTGTACCGGAATCTGCTGCTCCAGATAGAGATTGAACTGAGCGTATCCCGCCCGCCAACAGAGCAGGAGCAGTACCGTGGCAATCCTTATTTTCATGAACGGTTCCTCGAAAAAAGATGCATTATAGAGTTATCATTCCTTTTAAAAAATAAAGGAAAATCCCGTCATTATCATGACAATTCCGCCGGTGGCCTCCTCTCTGGGGGAGAAACCATAGGTGACCGTTGTGTTAAAGGTGGCGTATTCGTTGATGAAGTTTTTAATCCCGCCTCCTATGGTGATATAGGAATAGTCGGTGAATTCTCCTCCTTCCGGAATATCGAAGGTGTACTGGTAGTACCTGCCGGTCAGAAAGGGGATCGTCCTGGAGGCGGCGGCCAGGTTGAGGTTAAAGAACAGCGAGCCGCTGAACTGGACATCGATAGCAGGATCCCCGTTTTCGTCCTGACTTGTGCTGAAGGATACGGTGGGAGCGATACCGAGCTGCATATAACGGCCGTAGTACTTACCATAGCTGATCTGGAGCGAGCCATACCCGTTGGCATCGACGTCTTCTCCGACGAAGGTAGAGAAAAACCCCATAAATGCGATTTCCTTGTCTCCTGATTCAATCTGGGCGAAACAGGTGGAGGAAAAGATTACGATGGCGGTTATTAATAGAATACATTTTTTCATGGATGAGCCTCCTGTATTGGGGGGTAATTAGTCTAATTAGTGAAAAAAAATCGGAAAAATCAAATAAAAAGATGACTAAGTGAAAGTGTAAGGGGATACTATTTACTCTTCCAGCCTCAATTGCACAAAGATCCGGTATAGAGTGGAATACAGTTATTCGGCCGAGGCAATGATCATCCGCATATCCGGATGCTATCGGGGTTGTTTGAAAAAAAAATTGCAGATAGGATATTTTGAAAGTATCTTTATTTATTACCTATTCCTCGAAGATAAAAGACCTATACTGTCAGGCGGATTTTCGATAATTCAGCATCAGGATGGTATTATCACGATAAACTATAAGTGGAGGGAGGGATGTATGAAAAGAATGACTGTGATCAGATTTTTTTCACTGCCGCTCTTGCTTGCGGTTATTTTGACAGTGGTTACCTGCAAGAAAAAATCTCCCACCGGATCGGATGAACCGGGCCATGAGAGCTGGTTTCCTCCGAGCCTGAATCTTACCTTCCAGTATATGGCGTATGAAACGCCGTCCATCAGTTTCACTGGTACGGCCAAGGTGCTGGGATTAGATAACGAAACCTATCCGGGCAATACCTATGTCAAAATACAGATCGGCGACTTCGAGGGGGTGGAAAAGAGGGGCTGCATCATCTGGCTCGATCTCTCCACGGTGGACAAGATCGGCTACAAGGCCGCTGAAGTTTACTGGGCGGACGTCGTGACCGGCACGCTGCCTTCCAGTATCGCCGGGGATCGTCTCAGCATGCGTTCCCACAGGAATGTCCGGAAGGCCAAAGACAAGCAGGTGGAGGATTGGGATTTGCTGGAGGTATACGATCCTCCCATGTATGTGAAGTATGACGGGACGACGGGTCAGGTAAAATCTTCCGAAAAGGTCGACGCCACCTACTATTTTTTGGGAGATTATAACGACTATATCACTTTCAAAATGAGAGCCGAATACATGTTCAGCTCCAATAATGCCACGGTAACGGTTCCTTATGGTACGGTGGATAACTGCATTCAGATGAATGCAAACTTCTGGGAGATTGTCGATTCGGACAGCTTCTCTTTTAGCGGCACCTACTATATGAGGCCGGATATCGGGGTGGTGTATGCGGAGCCTTTCCCGGGGTATTACAAGGCTGAATTGATCAGCGGGAACGCGATCACTAAACTGCTTTCAAAAATTCTTTACTAGATACTAGCGGGCGGGTCCGGGCCCGCCATTCTATTTTTCCTCATAGTTTTCTTTCCACATGTTCCCTGCCAGGGAACAGCTGTTCCAGACGGTCCAGTACCTCCTGAAAAAAGGACAGGCGCTCCCGCCGAGCCTGAGCGGAAGGGAGTCCTTCCTGATGGAACGATATGGTCGCGGCCGTGCCTCTGGGGATCACCCTGATCTGTATTGTTGATGCCCGGGCCCAGACGGGAGGGCGCCAGCTCAGCCGCAGGTGGGAGTCCCGCTTTACCACCCGGATGTTAAGGGCCGTTCCATCTTTCAGCTCCGTCTCTGTCCCGGGAATAAAGGTGAAGCGGGCTTCCTCACCCAGCCAGAGAGCCGTTCCCCTCTGCGAGAGAAGAAAAGTCCAGGCTTCAGGCACGGTAACGGTAAATGTTCTTCTCGCTCCGGCCTGATAGGTGCCGTCCCGGCAGAGGCCGGTTGCAGGGATAGTATCACTCATGCCATCCTTATAATTGTATTGCTGATCCAGCTCTCTTTACTCGATGCTACAGACAACCGACGTCTTTGGGATCATAGCCGATACTTTCCGAAGACAGTCCCTGTTCCGCGTCAAAGAAAAATATCTCCGATCCGGGAAAGGAAAGATAGTCTTCTCCGCGGCAGTATTTGGGCAGCCAGCCCCCGGTATTATTGATGATGAGTTTCTCCCGCACCGCCGGAGTCTCTATCAATACTGAAAATTCCCGGGGTGATCTGAGACCGAGAGGAAGGTGGGTGTGACCGTAGATCATACGCGAGGGATAGTCCATTTCGACGATTTTGTTTTCTCTCAGTTCATCGATTTCAACAGCGGTGGCTTCGTAGAAATGATCGAAGCGCTTGCGTGTGGCCGGCAGGTTGAGAAAATCAGGGTGGTAGCGGGCGATGGGATAGGTTTTAAGACGATTGATGAGCCAGGTGGAGAAAAAAGAAAAAAGAAGGTTGTTCCATATTTTTCTCAGACCGCCCCACTCATTACGCAGCTCATTTCGCAGCCGTTTAATATATTTCTCTAAAGACTCGTAACCGTTTTCATTGACATCCTGAACTACTTTCTGGATGAATTTGGTCATTATGCCGGCCTGCCCAACGGCGGAATTTTCGAACAGGGAAAAGGGAAAGTTGATGGAGACCAGATCCTCCAGGTTCAGATTCGGCCCATTTGACATACCCAGCTCACCTTGAACGAACACCGGCCACCAGCGGCTGAGCAGGGACCAGTAGACATCAAGATACTGGCCGTGGGTGATCAGAATGCTTTGATCATCCAGGAGCAGATAGAGATTGGGAAAGGCGAAGTTAAAGGGCGTGGGCGGATCGGTGAGATCATCAAGAAAGAGGCCGGCGTACATTGATTCCTCTTCCAGGGGATGGCGGCGTACGAAGGGCAGCAGAAAATGGCTTTTTTTATGTTTCTCCCGGTAATCCAGCACACCCGGGACCGACATGCGGAATGCCTTGGGAGATTTGTGCCGGGTAATCCGGTTGGTAATATGCAGCTGATACTGGACCGTGCTCCAGATGTCGAAATCATGGTTGCCGGGGACGTAGATGATCTCTTTCATGAGATGGTCATCCCTGATGATCTGAAAAAAGAAGCGGCCCACTTCGTATACTTCCTGGTAACTGACGACCGAGAAATCGAGGATATCGCCCAGGAGTACCAGATAATCCAGGGGTTTACCCGCGTACTTGTCCTTAATCGTCTGCCGGAAGGCGTCGTACAGTTCTCCGGCACGGATTTTCCCCGTCTTTCTGTCCCGGTAACACATGTAGGATTGGGGATTTCCCAAATGCAGATCAGAAACGATTCCTATCAAGGCTTTGCCCTTTATTCAGGTTCTTGTTTAAAAAAGGAGTTTTTCTTTCGCGTGTTTCCTTATATGATTAGGACACGGTGAATTAAGGCCTTTTTTGGCCGGCCCGCAGAGCGGACAGTTCAGCCCGACGGGCAAAGTCGATGGCCGACGCCAGAACCCGGGCCGCTTCCTGGGGACTGTGGAATCCGGTGGAGTTCTCCGAGGATATGAAATCCCACCGCATCTGGGAGCGGCGCTGGAGCCGACAGGCCTCGGCCAGATCTTCCTTCTTGACTCCTTTTTCCCGAGCCAGCCTGATGGCCTCGATGGCATCCAGCAACGCCTCTTCGCTTTGACGCAGCAGCGAGGCGGTTTTATTCTGGATATCAATCACCCGCCCCCGCAATTCCTCTTCCGGCCAGGGATGGCAGGTGCGGCAGGAGTGGTCCAGGTCCTCCAGGGGGCTGCGGAGCCAGTGATCGCTTACCTTGACACTCCCCTGGCGCACGTAGGGCATGTGGCAGTCGGCGCAGGACACACCTGAGCGGGCATGAATCGAAGTAGTCCAGAGCTCGAATTCAGGGTGCTGAATCTTGATCATAGGAGCCCCGGTTATCTTGTGAGTCCAGTCTGAAAAATTATAGGAGTCGTAGTATTCTTCGATATCGTCAATGGTGCGTCCCTTACTCCAGGGGAAAGTAAGCACCTTATTTTTCCCTTTGAAGTAGTATTCCACATGACACTGGGCACAGACATAGGTGCGCATCTCCTGACGGCTGGCCCTGGAAAGGTCCACTCCAAGATCCTCCATGGCATTGATAAAGGCGGGACGGGTGACACGCAGGCTCATGGTGGCCGGATCATGACAGTCGGCACAGGAAGAGCCGAGGTGCATATGCGGAGCCAGCGAATCGAAAGGAGTGCGGTTGAAGGTTTCCCAGCCCAATGATTTGATCAGGCCGGGAGCTTCGGCGGCATGACAGTTGACGCAGGCCCCTGGCTGTTTGACAACCTTGGTTCGCTTGGTATTTTTCTGATCGATGGCGGCGTAATAATGGCCCCGCTCCTCGTTGTGATCGATACTGAAGGAGTATCCGGCCCAGAGTGTTTTCATGGCCGGATACCGCTCGAGTTTGCTGTAGGGTTCGGAGCCTCCATAGGGCGTCCTGCCATAGTTGATTTTGGTCTTTTGGAACGACTCGTATTCCGCGGGAAAATCGCGGCCCCAGACAGCTGGATCGAGTTCATTCTCCCCAATGGTGGTAACCAGGGCAGGAAAGCGCAGAGCTTCGGCCTTTTTCTGGCGGATGTCCAGCAGTAGATAGAGTACGGCCACGGTGGCGATGAGCGTAGTGATGAAGAGTGCGAGATGAAGAAAACGGATCTTCAGGGTAAATGAATTTTTCATGGTATCCCTCCTATCTGCTGCCATCGTGACCGACGTTCCGGTGACAGGAGATACAGTCGAGGCTTTCTCCCTCCGGATTTTTCATGATATGCTGCACCATATCTCTATGGCAGGCGGTACAGTTGCCCAGGACAATTGAACGGTTGAAACGCTTTATTTGGATGGGTTCCTGGAAGCGGTTTGTGGTAAACGCAACACTGTGATTCCAGCCGTTGATGGCTTTGACGGCGTATTTCCCTACGGGATTTTTCGGGGTATGGCATTCGTTGCAGGTGGCCGCCGCTTTATGCGAAGAACGGTTCCAGGCATCGAACTGGGGCCGCATGATGTGGCAGTTGACGCAGGCGGCCGGATCATGGCTGAAGTAGGAAGGCCCTTCCGCGTACAGAAAGGTAAAAATAGACAGGCCCGCCAGGACACCCAGCGCAGCCGTCAAGAGCCAGCCGGGAACGTGGAACAGTTTAATCATTTTTTTCATAATGTATAGTATGGTAATGGTTTCATTCCCAGTCCAGGAGCCGTCTCTCCCCTTCCAGTTTCTTGATGCCGGATACCTCCTGCGAGACCTCGATAACGCCTCTGTAGGCACCCTTCTCATCGTAGAGAGGGAAATAACGGATGTGAATGAACTTGCCGTCCATCTGGATCCAGAATTCCGCCACCGTTTTTTTCTTCTCTTTAAAGCTCTGCACGATACGGTTGACGACGTCCAGGCTCTTGGGCGGGTGGCAGTTCTGTACCTTTCTGCCGATGATCGCCGGACTGCGGGCGAAGATGCGGTGGTTGGTATCCGAGTAGTAGCGTACTGTGTCATGCTCATCCACGTAGGTCAGGTCCACGGGCAGGTTTTTCAGCAGCAGATCTATCTGTTCTGCCGTGAGACTTCCCTGGGACAGGTCAACGACGTTTTCCTTTGACATATCAGGTTCCTCTCTAATGGTTTCAATTTTCGCGTGCATAGACTCGGCCAGCCGGGAATCCCAGAGATCGGAGGGCGTGATCCAGGCATAGCCGATCTCGGCTTCCCCCCGCTTTATTTCGGCCCAGTCCCTCACGATCAGCTTTTTATCGGAAGTGGGATAGAGGATCTTTTCCTCCAGGAAGATGAGTTTTTTGATCTTGCCGGCGAGGTCTTTGACCTTTTTCGGCACATCCCGCCGGCGCTTCTTCCGCAGCAGCTCCTTGATTTCCCGGAAGAGATCACGGATCTCGTCATGTTTGCCCCACATCACCTGAGTGGGCCCGGTGAAGTGTTTCGCTTCCAGCAGGGGGAAGAGCTGATTCTCCTTGCGCTGATAGTGCAGCTCTATCCGGCGGAGATTGTCCAGGCTTTCGGTAAAAGCGACGATATCCTTTTCAGAAGGACCGGCCTTTTTCAGTTTTTTGCTAAGCAGGACGACCCGTTTCAGAATACGCTTTGCCTCTTTATTTTCCTCTTTGAAGCTGTAGATGGGATGGCCAGGCACCTTGCCGGCTTGGCCGGCTTTTCTGAGGGATTGCTGGAACACTTCGGCGTGCACGTCGCAGAGCCGCTGAATCTCCGCTGGCGGGAAGCCCTCGGCGATGAGTCCGTTTTCCATGTCGGCGATCTCTTCCGGCGAGGTGTCTTTGATGAGAGAGGCGAAATCCTTTTTCAGCCGGTCCACCGGGACGCCGTCGTGCAGTTTCTTGATGATCTCCTTTAATTGTTCCTGTTTATCCGTCATGGTGCCCCCTTCCTAAAAATCGCAGAAAATGTACTTCCTACCATATCCCCGGTAAAAGCGCTTTTCTCCTGGCCGGGTAATCCGGAAAATACTCTCGATACCAGCGGTGATGGGTGCGGGCCCTGGGGGCGAGGTTGGCTGCGGTCCAGAAGGCGAAGGAAAGACCGGCCCAGGACCAGGTGGCCAGGGCCCAGCCGCACCAAATGATGATCTCGCCCAGATAGTTGGGGCAGGAGACCAGTTCGAAGAGTCCGCCCCGGGGTATTTTATATTCACCTTCATCACAGTCCCGCAGCTGTCGCAGCTGCCAGTCGGACCTTCGATTGATCACATATCCGCAAATGAACAGAGCCGCCCCAAGAATGAAGCGGATGTCCGTGAGCCAGCGGCGACCGTACCCGTCCGAGAAAAAGAAGAGCCAGCGGCCGTTGAGATAGCCGTTGATGACATTAAAGAAGAGGGCCAGGCCCATGATATAGAGCGGCATGCGCCGATCCTTGTCCTTGATGAGAAAGGGAAACATATAGGCCCGCTGCAGATAGTGGGCGAGCCAGAGCAGCAGGAAGATGAGAGCCGTGAGGTTGTGATACCGGCCCAGAAGGAAAAGGGCGACCGGCACCAGCACCGGGGCTGATTCCATGATGAGCCAGCCCCAGCGGCTGGGAATGGTGGCCCCCTTGCTCGCGGGGGCGTAACGGCCGTAGGGCGCCGGGATCCAGAAGAGGACAATAAAGACGACGGCTGCCAGGATGTACCAGAAAATCAAAAGAGCGTGATAGAAAGCCTGTTCAGGCATTCAGTTTCCTTTCCGTCCATTTCGCGGGTGTCCAGTTACCAGGGAACAACAAGGGTGTCGTCCACGGTTTTCTGCAGATTCAGAAAGCTTGTTTTCAGATCCTTTACTGCCCCGCCATAGGCCGCCTTTCCGGCCAGATCGTGCATTTCGAGAGGATCCCGTTTCAGATCGAAGAGGAGGACCTTGTCGATCCGGGGATAGTAGATCAGTTTATAGTCTCCTTTACGAACCATGCGCTGCAGATCCATGTAGCCGCCGTAGATGGCCTCATACTGCCGCCGCCTCCGTCCCCGGATGAGGGGCAGCAGACTGCGGAACTGCACCTGGGGGGGAATGTCCAGACCGGCCAGCTCCAGGCTGGTGGGCATAATGTCCTGCAGGTAAACCGGGGTTGTGATGACGCGGCTCCCGGGAATTCCGGGACCGCTGACAATGAGGGGCGGCTTCATGCTGTGTTCGAACATGTTCTGCTTGCCCATCAGCCCGTGCTGTCCCAGCGCCAGACCATGGTCGGCGGTGAAGAGGATCACCGTCTCCTGGGCTTTGCCGGTGGCTTCCAGTGCCGCCAGAATGCGGCCCACCTGCCTGTCCATGTGGCTGATGATGGCGTAGTATTCGCGCCGGTGCGTCTTCACCGCTGTTTCCGTGCGGGGGAAGGGCGCCAGCCGCTCATCCCGCAGTCCCGGTCCGCAGCCGATATCATCCTTATAGGGATAGAGGGGCAGATAGTTTTCAGGGACTTTTATTCCGGAAAGCGGGTACATCTCCACATATTCCCGGGGGGACTGACGTGGATCATGAGGGGCGTTGAAGGCAAGGTACATGAAAAAGGGATGGGCGCTTCCGGACGCTTCCTGCAGAAAGGTTTCTGCTTCGTCCCCCAGCACCTCACTCCAGTGCCGGCCGCCCTCCCAGTAGCCGCCCAGTTTTTCATCCCAGGCCTTCCAGGTATCGACCACTCCTTCCCGGGGACGGTTATAGGCCGCTTCCACCGTGGAGGGCATACCGGGACGGATGGTGCCGGTTCGCTGAAAGGCCCGGCGGGCATATACCTTGACATGCCATTTACCAGCCATGTAAGTATCATAGCCGGCGGCCGCCAGATACTGGGGCCAGAGCCGGCTGGCCTCCAGTTCCCGGTCCAGGTGCGGTTCCAGGTTCCTGGCCTGGTTCAAAAAACGCCCGCTGACCAGCATGGTCCGGGAGGCGACGCAGACGGCGCCGTGCCAGGCACCCATATTATAGGCGTTGGTA
Source organism: uncultured bacterium (assembly GCA_964621645.1). Lineage (GTDB taxonomy): Bacteria > Zhuqueibacterota > QNDG01 > QNDG01 > JAGLOF01 > CAZUMH01. The sequence goes on along the minus strand of CAZUMH010000013.1, from coordinate 5,596 downwards.
AAGGTGACGCCCTGACCCACCAGACGGTCCAGATTGGGGGTGTGCACCTCACTGCCGAAGGCGCCGAGGGCCGCGGAGCACTGGTCGTCGGCGAAAATGAAAAGGATGTTGGGCCGCCGCCGTTTCAGCAGGCCGCTGCAGGAGCTGACCAGCGGCAGGCTCAGGCCCGCGGTGGCGATCACGGCACTGGAAAGAAAGGATCGGCGGTTCATGCCGACTCCTGTTGAGCCCGTGAAGACAGAAGAATTATGGAGGTGATGTTCCGCTTGGTCATCCTTTTCCTCCACGATAATAACGGACGCGGCAGACGATTCCGGGAACGGCTGCTGTCATCCTGTTACGCATTACGAATACTGATTCATTGGGGATGACGACGCATATAAAGCCAAATGTACGCAATCTTCTCCGGGGCCGCAAGGTCAAAATGGAGAAATATCAGATTTCAGCGGCTGTTTCCCGGATATGCTGCAGCAGTTCCTCGATGTCCCCAATAGTGGTGCCGGGATTGATCACGGTGCAGCGCAGATAGAAGCGTTTCTTAAGGTCGGTCTGAACGATGTAAAATCGTTCCCGTTCCAAAACACGGCGGCGGATCCGCCGCTGCAGGTCGTCCGGATCGGCGATACCGTCCGGGAGATAGCGGAAACAGATGATGTTGCTCTGGGGCCGCACTGCCAGTTCGAAATCCGGAGAGGCCTCGATGAGATCCGCGAAAGCCCGGGTAAGATCGTAGGTGCGGTCGATGAATTCCCGGAAGATACCGGTGCCGTAGACGGCCAGGGGAACATAGAGCTTGATGCCCATCATGGTCTTGGTGCACTCCATGGTGCGGTGGGCGTAGTTGTACCACTCCTCCCGGGATTCTTTTTCGAAGAGATAGGAGGCCTTCTGGGAGAAGGATTCATAGGAGTGACGGCCCTCCCGGAAGAGAACGGCCGTGGCCAGGGCGGGAATCATCATCATTTTATGGGCGTCCCAGATAAGGGAGTCGGCCCGATTCAGTCCTTTCAGCAGAGAGCGGTACTTTCCCGAGAGCAGGGCGGAACCGCCGTGGGCGGCGTCAACGTGGAGCCAGAGATCGTGTTCCCGGGTGAAATCGGCAACGGCCTCCAGGTCGTCGAAACTGCCGGTGGCGGTGGAGCACCCATTAGCCACCACGGCGAAGACACGGCGGTCCTCACCGGTGGCCTTTTTATACTGCCGGGCCAGGTCCTCTCTGTCCATATGAAACTCCCGGTCGACGGCCACCGGATAGACGGCCCGTTCTCCAAGACCCATGACGCTGACGGCCCGTTTCACGGAATAGTGACACTGTTCCGAAACCAATACCGCCAGGGGACGGCCGGAATCCACCCCTTCCGTCCAGATATTATAATCGGCCTTGACCTGCCGGGCCGAGAGCAGGGCCGTCAGGTTGCCCAGGGTGCCGCCATTGGTGAAGATGCCGTCCGCTTCCGGGCCGTATCCCGCCAGCGTTGCCATCCACTGCACCAGCCGCTTCTCCATGGCGATATTGACAGGTCCCATCTCATAGACGGCGGAAGCATTATTGAGGAAGGTGCCCACCAGATCGTTAAGGGCGGCAAGAGGCAGGGCGGTGCAGCACTGGTGTCCGATGTAGCGGGGGTGCTGCAGATTGTGGGAGAGGCGCAGGACCCGGCCGATGATTGTCTGAAAATCCGTTCCGGGATGTTCACTGAAATCCCCGGGCCATTCCCGCAGCATCGCTTCGGGGCCGATGGCGGGCAGTACCGGAGTGTCTGACCGTGCCAGGCTGGCCCGCAGATAATCGGCCAGCTGGTCCATCAGCCGGTGCCCGGTTTCACGGAAGGCCTCAGCATTGAAGGCGGCGTCCAGGGGGGATGAATGTGATGACATAGATATCCTCGGTTATCCGGAAAAACGATCTCTTCCGGCCAGATTCATGATCAGCGCCGATCCATGTGAGTGGATCGATCAGGTCAATATATCGAAGGCCGCAGAGAAAGGCAAGCCGGTTTTTCCGCGGCCGTCCGGGGCAGCAAAAAAGCGGGACGCACCCAGGTGCGTCCCGCTGAGGAATTGTACCCGCTATTAATTACTGAAGGAGGAGGCCTTCTCTCCGACGCGGATGATCGAGACGGCACGGATGGAATCACCGGGGGCGATCGTTTTCACGATATCCTGCCCCGCCATCACCCGGCCGATGGGTGTGAAGCGGCCGTCATATTCCTTCATCTTTTTTGTTGTCAGATAGAAGCCCTTGCTGTCTTTCATGCCGAGAATACCCGCACGATCGTTATCCATTTCCGGATTGTTCTCTTTGCGCAGCTGGTTGTCGGCCCGCTTCAGGATCGCATCCGAGATCAAGGTGGCCGTCCCGCCCGTGGCGAAGACACCGATGGCCGGACCTCTTCTTCTGCGTCCGTAGAACCCCCTGCCCCGTCTCTCGGTGCTCTCGAAGAGTTTGACGAAGCTGGCGGCTGTCAGCGGCGCGTTGCGGTAATCGAGCTCGAAGATCATCCGGCCCTTGTCCGTGTTAATATCGGCGTAGAGGCCGTCATCGAGATAGACGCCGTCCCGGGAGAGCATATGGTCCAGGTTGCCGATGCCGTAGGCGATGATGGCCAGGCAGAGGGCGGTATACTCCTGGTGATGGCTGTAGGGGACGACTTCGTTGTAGGTGTCGTAGAGAGTGTGCCAGGCGCGGCGGTAACTGTAGCCTGACTTTTCCTGGAACCGGATGGTCGGCACGCTCACCATCTGGAAGGCGGAGGCGTCGGTGCCTCCCAACCTGGTTGAGGGCGGGCTGGGGTAGGGATTGGCGGTGACCCCCTCGAAGGGAAACTCATCGCTGAGCCCTTCCAGCGGTTTGGCGATCTTTTTGAAATCCTCTTCCCAGGATTGGGGAATCCGGATACCGGTGATCGCTCCCGGGGTATAATCCCGGTTCATCATGACCGCTATGTTCCCCAGTTTGCTGGGATTCTGCTTCACCCAGGCCGAGGCGCCGAGAATGCCGGCTTCCTCGCCGGCGAAGAGGATGGCCATGATGGTCCGTTTGGGTTTCACCCCGCTTTTCGCCAGCAGGCGCATGGCCTCCATGGCGGGAGTGATGCCCGAGCCGCAGTCCACGGCGCCGGTGCCGCCGTCGAAGGAGTCCAGGTGGCCGCTCATAATCAGGTATTCGTCCGGGTGTTCGGTGCCGGGGATCCAGGCGACGACATTATGGTACTTGACCGGTCCCATCTTAAACCAGTTTCTGATCTGAAACTCGAGCTCGACCGCTTCACCCTTCTGGACCAGCTCCTTTATCTCGTCGTACTGTGATTCATCCAGACGGATATCGGGGAGTGTCGGCAGTTTGTCCCAGGAATTGACATTGGCATTGAGAATCTGAATGGGGACGCGGACGCGCATGATGCTCCCGAGGGCGCCGGCATCTTCCAGCACCGTTTCCAGGAAGGGTTTGCCCGGTCTGCGGCCGCTGCGCGCCGCGAAATCACCCGCGTCGCTGATCAGGACCCATTTATCCCTGAAAGAATCCTTCATTTCCAGGATTTTCAGGCTGTCATCGGGCGCGATGGCGACACCGCCCCGCTGCACGCCTTTGGTGCCCGCGGTGTAGGAGGGAGTGCCGAAATAGAGGGATTTTTCTTCCGGGGCCGTCATTTTCCCGAACCAGGGCCCGCGGTTGAAGCCGACCGGCATTTCACCGACTTCCTGCAGTTCCGCCTGCACGCCCCAGCTGTGGAACTGGTACACGGCCCAGTTGGCGGCGTTGGTGAAGGCGTCGGATCCGATGTAGCGGCCGCCGAACCGGTTGGTGAAGTAATCCAGCCAGGTCATGGTCTTGTTGTCGGTTTTTCCTATTTCGATGATTTTTTTCAGAACGGGATCGTTAGTGGTTTCGGGAAACTGCTGTGCCGAAAGGGTGAGGGCTGCCAGTAACAGCATGGTTACCGCAGCAGACAAGGTCTTCTTCAGGTTCATGGGACCTCCAAGTGTTAGTGAGGGGTATGAAAATACGGGATGGGTAATGTTACATAATTTGCCGGGGGTATGCAAGCGTTTTCTGCGGGAGGAAGGAGATGACGTGGGTATCCTCAGCTGGACACGATCGGTTATCCTGAAGAGAGATCCTTCCCGGCCAGTTCCGAAATGAGGGCCGTGTACCAGGCTGCGGCGCTGACGACATCATCCGCCTTTACCTGATCGCCCACCGTGTGCGCGTCCGCTTCCCTGCCGGGTCCCAGGCCGATGGTGGGAATGCCGAACGATCCTTTGGTGGCCACTCCGTTGGTGGAAAAGGCCCAGACACCGGTATGGGGATCCCGTCCCAGGATCTTGCGGGAGGTATCTTCGGCAGTCCGCACCAGGGGATGATTCCGGTCCATGAGCCAGGCCGGGTAGAAGGCATCCTGGGTCAGCTCCAGTCCGGTGTAACTTTTCACGCGGTAGCGCGGGATGGAGATAGCGGCCCGGGCCGCGGTCACGGCCGGCAGTTTTTCTATTTCGGCCCTGGCGGTCCGCCGGGTCTCGCCTTCGGTGAGCCGCCGGTCCAGGTGGATGACGGCCTTGTCGGGAAGGGCGCAGAGAGAAGGAGCTGAGGAGCGGATGTCGGTGACGCTGATGCTGCCCGGTCCCAGGGGAGAGTCGCCGGAGAGGGAGCGGTTCAGCGCTTCGATATCCTGCACGACGGGCGTCATTTTATAGATGGCGTTGTCGCCCAGCTGGGGAGCGGAGCCGTGGCAGGAGCGCCCTCTCACCGTCACCTTCATTTCCAGACGGCCGCGCTGGCCGATGCGAAGGCTAAGGTCGGAGGGTTCCGTGAGAATGACCGCCTTCGGCACGAGCTGTTCGGCTTCGATGAGATAGCGCCAGCAGAGGCCCTCGAAGTCCTCCTCCAGCACCGATGCGGTGACCAGCAGAGAGATATCCTGCGGTAGTCCCAGGGTCTTCAGTACGGCGCCGGCGTAGACGGCCGCGGCCAAACCGCCCTTCTGATCCGCGGCGCCCCGGCCGTAGATGACACCGTCCCGCAGCAGCGCGGCGTAGGGGTCGTGGCGCCACTGCTCCCTGCCGCCGGCGGCCACGGTGTCGCAGTGACCGTCCAGTACCAGCAGCCGTTTGCCGCTGCCGATGCGGCCCAGGCAATTGCCCAGGCCGTCCAGCCGCACTTCGTCATAGCCGAGGCGCGTCATCTCGGCGGAAATCCGTTCGATCACGGCCGCTTCACGCCCGCAGGGGGAGGGGATGGCGATGATCTCCCGCAGAAAAGCGATGAGGTCTTCTCTGCGGGTCTGGATGGATGGAAAGATTTCTTTCATGGATGATAATGTACGAACATTTCCAGGTGAGTGCAAAAGGAATTGGAAATTTAATACAAGGGGATCGGATGGATTAACGGTAGGAATGAGACAAATTTAATGTCCGGCCTGAGTACCCTTGCCGGGGCGTTCGCAATGCCCGCGCCCTGGATTGGGACATCCAGGGTGATCTGGACATTCCTCCTTTCATTGAATGGCATAAATCAGCATTTTGTAATCTGCCACTCCGTAGAGGATACCGTTTTGGCCGATAGAGGGCTGTGGGGTGGTGGCGACCGGTCCAAAGG
>CAZUMH010000012.1:0-48817 GCA_964621645.1 uncultured bacterium | reverse complement strand
TGTCCGTGTAGTAATAGTTCGCTGTGAAGGTATTGCCACTAAAACTGCCCGGATAGAAGCTGTGTGCGAAGAGAGCGTCATCTCTGTCGAAATAATCACTGCTGCCATCGGAATATTCCCGGTAGTAGTGGCGCAGGAACCTTACCGAGACCCTGATCTGATTATAGTCCGGCGGCGGAGCTGCGGTCTCAACTTTCAGCGTGAGATCTATATCGGATTTGCCGGTATAGGGCGGTGACAGCATACTGTTCACGACAACGATCAGGAATTGGCGCCAGCCATTGTCATAATAGTCACGAAGATTTTCCACTATCACAGTGGCTTCCCCGGATTTTTCCTCCCCCAGAAAGTAGAGGTCGTCATTATTGACCCCAAACACGATGACCGCGACAGCGTCGTCAGTGACGGTGCCGTCCGCGTCGATGCGCAGATTCGCCGATGAGCTGATGTTCGCATAGTCAAGGTTTACGAGGAATAATTTTGCAGACAGATGGGCATACCCCTGCACGTCCGTGGAGGTGAATTCCTGGAGGGTATCTCCCGCATCCTCTATATCCCAGGTACGGCTGATATTGTTCGGATCGAGGAATTTTGAGGCCGCTACACTGTATATGTTTCCTAAAACGTATTCATGGAAAAAGTCAGGCCACCAATCCGCCACCAGGCCGTTCACATTCGTGATCAGAGACGTCACCGGATCTGTTCCTCCGGAGATCGAAGCATAGACCGCGGCCGCTCCCTTGGGACCGAAACGGGCATCATCGGCCAGATATTTAATGACAGGCGCCATTCCCCGCCCGTGCAGTTCGGATGAAACGATATCCGCTATTGCCCCGGCACGCATACCGTGAAAGGGCGCCATTTCAAAACCCGGGAAAAATTCGGGTTTCTTGAACGCGCCTGATTCCGCGAAGTACTCTTCCGACCAGTTAAAGACGGCGGACATTAACCAGCGCTGATCAACATTACTGACCATTTTCCGGGGGCCCGCATAGAGCCCTATGGCAAACTGCAGCAGTTCCGGGCCCGCCGCCTGGGCGATGCTGGCATACTGTGCGGACCTGAGACTTTGTTCATTAATATCCAGGATCGGTAAACCATATTGCGCATTTTCCTCGGGATCGGTGCTTATCGGATCATAATGCCCGTTCGCGTGCAGCCTCTTGTGCAGGCTGCTATGTACCTCCCCGATATATACTATTATCGGCCAACTCCAGGGGCGGTTGTTAAAACTGAAGCCGAGGTCACCGGTGATGATATCATAGTAGTGTTCCAGAAGGGGCTTCAGTAAAAGAACAGCCGCCCCCATATCATCAGGATAATAGATCTTAAAGTGCTGGGTCGGTGTGGAAACTTTATAATTTTTTACGCCGCGGATGGAGGTGGTATTATCAGTACCATCAGTCCCGAACCCGCTGAATCGCCCGGATTTCGCTGCCCTGCCGCCGGCCGCAGCGGGAGCGGGGAGATGACACACCAGATAGCCGGATGAATCTATGGCGCTCTGAAATTTGTATACCCGTACTGAATCACTGATCAGCGGATCAACCACCGGTCTTCCCAGAGCGATATAACTCTCCGCCGACAGACTGCTGTCATGTTTGAGGGCGAGCCGCAGTGATTTCACATAAACATCCGGTAATCCGCTGATCTCATACGCCCGGGTGGCGGCATGACTGCTGAAGTCGTCAAAGCTGTCCACATAGAGTCTGAGCTCCACAGAGGAGTTAAAGGCTCCCGCCGGGACGCTCAGGGAGAAGTCTTCCGTCTCCAGCACACCGCCCCCCGGTCCTACTGTTTGCACAGCATCCGGTACCGGGCCTGAATCACCGCCGGAAACAGGATTCTTTGAACATCCCGCTGTCAATGCGAACACGGTCAGGACAGCCAAAGCAAAGAGTCTATTCCATCCTTTAATCTTGATCATCGGGACCTCATCATTAGATGCAAGGACAAGCAATAGCTGGGATGTCAGTTATAATAGGTCTGGTGTGTTGAATGTATTAAATTTAACATAATAAATTATCGGATTTTTGGCAAGGGTAAAAATCTGGTGGTGCCTGAAGTACGTGACAGGAACGCTCTATATCAATCCCTCCCGATCGCCCTGGATATTACAATCGTGACCTCCCGGAGGTTTTGAACCTCCGGGAGGTCTAAGACGGTTCTTGATCCTGTCAGGGTCAGAAATCCGGACAGGGTCTGGTTGGAATTTTTTTTGTCAGAGAGACTTTTCCCGATAATTTCGAACACCCCCCCATTGTCCCCTCCCTTCAAGAGAGAAACAGGACTTCTTCAAGAAGAAAGGATAAGAATCCGTCCACTTCTCATCGGCCATAAAAAAGTTTACCCTCAATTTTACCTTGCTCCTGAGCTAAAGAATCCTTATTTTATAATATCGGACTCAACCACAGGAGACTATCATGGCCAAGATGAAAAAATATCTGCTCCCGCTCATCCTTATTCTGATGAGCACCTCCCTTTTAGCGCAGGACGGCGATCTCGGTATTCTTACTCTGAACCGCATCTTCGCCTCGCGCGAATTCTCCTCGGAACGATTCGGACCGGCCCGCTGGCTGGAAGACGGATCAGGATACACCACCCTGGAACGCAACGACAAGGGCGGACGGGACATCGTACGCTATGTTCCGGGAAAGTACAGCAGAGAGATCCTGGTCCCGGCGGAACGGCTCATCCCCTCCGGTGATGATAAGCCCCTGGCCATAGCCAATTACATCTGGTCGGAACAGGGCGACAAACTGCTCATCTTCACCAATACAGCCCGGGTCTGGCGGCAAAATACCCGCGGCGACTACTGGGTGCTCAACCTCAAGAACTGGGATCTCAAGAAACTGGGGGGAGACGCCGAGCCTTCCACCCTGATGTTCGCCAAGTTTTCTCCGGACGGCGGCAGGGTCGCCTATGTGATAAAGAACAATATCTATGTGGAGGACCTCTCCGGCCGCGGCATCACCCAGCTGACCTTCGACGGATCGGACACCATCATCAACGGCACCTTCGACTGGGTCTACGAGGAGGAGTTCGGCGACCGGGACGGCTTCCGCTGGAGTCCGGACGGTAAGTACATCGCCTACTGGCGCCTGGACGCTTCCGGCGTGGGCATCTTCTCCATGATCAACAATACCGACTCTCTCTATCCCCGGGTTATTCAGTTCCAGTATCCCAAAGTCGGCACTACCAACTCCTCCTGCCGGGTGGGAGTGGTCCCTGCGGCCGGCGGTGCAACCGTCTGGATGCAGGTGCCCGGCGATACCCGCGACAATTACATCGCCCGCATGGAGTGGGCCGCCAATTCCAAAGAACTGATGATCCAGCATCTCAACCGCTATCAGAATAGGAACGAGATCATGTTCTGCGACGCGAAAAGGGGCAAGGTGCGCACCGTCTTTACCGACAAGGACGACGCCTGGACCGAGGTCTGTGACGATGTCCGCTGGCTCAAAGACAAACGGTATTTTACCTGGGTCAGCGAACAGGACGGCTGGAGGCATGTCTACCTCATCGACCGTGAGACCGGCAAGAGCCGTCTGGTAACACCGGGCAACTATGATGTCATCTCAGTGGAGTGCATCGATGTGAACGGCGGCTATATCTATTTCATCGCCTCTCCTGATAATCCCACCCAGCGGTATCTCTACCGGGTGCGGTTGAAGGGAGGCTCTCCCCAGAGACTCACCCCAACGGACATGCCCGGTCAGCACTCCTATCAGATCTCTCCGGACGGCCGCTGGGCCATCCACTCCTACTCCTCGGCCAACCGGGTTCCGCAAACCGGCCTGGTGAGCCTGCCCAGGCACAAGCGCCTGAGCCTTCTGGTGGAAAACAAGGGATTAGAGGAAACCGTGGCCGCCCTCAAGAAAAAGCCGGTGGAATTTTTCCGGGTCAATATTGGCGAGGCACAGCTGGACGGCATGATGATCAAACCCTACAATTTCGATCCATCCAAAAAATATCCGGTCCTCTTCTATGTGTACAGCGAACCGGCCGGACAGACTGTGGTGGATCGCTGGGGCGGCTCCACCTATCTCTGGCATGTGATGCTGAGCCAGGAGGGCTACATCGTGATCAGTGTGGACAACCGGGGAACCCCCAGCCCCCGCGGCAGAGCCTGGCGCAAGTCCATCTATAAAAAGATCGGCCAGCTCAATCCTGCCGACCAGGCCGCCGCCGTACGGGTAATCCGGGAATGGAGCTTCGTGGATCCCGACCGTATCGGTGTCTGGGGCTGGAGCGGCGGCGGCTCGGCTACTCTTAACGCCATGCTCCAGTATCCGGATCTCTATAAAACCGGTATGTCGGTGGCTCCGGTGCCGGATCAGCACCTCTATGACACCATTTACCAGGAACGCTACATGGGGCTGCCCCAGGATGATGATGAACCTTTCATCAAGGGATCGCCCATCACTTACGCCAAAAATCTCAAGGGCAACCTGCTCATCGTGCACGGCACCGGCGATGATAATGTACACTATCAGGGCACGGAACGGCTTATCAATGAACTGGTGAAATATAACAAGCCCTTCACAATGATGGCCTATCCGAACCGCTCCCACGGTATCTACGAAGGGCCCGGCACGACCCTGCATTTGAGGGAACTTCTTACCCGCTATCTGCGTACAAATCTTCCGGCCGGCCCGCGCTAGTCAGGGAATGCACGCAGGTGAACCGTATTTGGAGGGTGCGGCGTGAGGGAAATAATTGTGGCATGTATATTGCATATTTCCCGTAACGAAAAGGGTCCGATAGAAAAAACAGTACGTTAAGAGGGTCGATGTTAAAGAAATTTGCTTATAAGCTTCACAATCTGGACAGATCGCTCTGTTTGAGGATTTCAGGGTGGAATGGACGCAAGACACTGGACAGGATCATGTACGCCTTTTCCCATATCGGGTATGGGTATCTCTATCCGGTGGTGTTCCTTTTCACCGCCATCTTCGACCGGGTAAACTCCCGTCCCCTGCTGCAGTCAGGGGGGCTGGCCTTTCTTATCGAGATGAGCAGTCAGACAATTCTGAAAAAGAAAGCGAAGCGCCGCCGGCCCATTATCTCTCTGCCCCAGGTGAAATCTCTTATGAAGGCTCCGGACCAATTCAGCTTCCCTTCCGGACACGCTGCCGGCGCCTTCATGATGGCGACGCTGTTCAACTATTTCTATCCCTCACTGGCCGTCCCCCTCTACGGGACGGCCTCAGTGATCGGATTTTCCCGTGTCTATAACGGAGTGCACTATCCCAGCGATGTCCTGGCTGGTACCTGTCTGGGTATCTTTTCAGCCCGCATCGGGCTTATATTCATGGCCTGACCCGGATTAATAGTACAGATTAAACCCCTCCCCGGCCGTTTCAATGAATGATCGGCAGACTAACGCGGGAGGGGTATTTCTTTGAGTGGTAGATCCGCTGCCGGGCCGTAACGTAGCCGGTTTCGGTCTCGTTATGGCCTCCCGTGTTCAAATTGCGGGAGAATAAGGGGAAGAGCGCCGATGATATTTCCACCCGGATACGGTGGCCCTTCTTGAAGGTAATGCCGGTATGCCACATATCGATCCGATATTGGTAGATCCGGCCCTTCTCCAGAAATACTTCCCTGTCCGTACCTTCCCGGAAGCGGGCCCGGGCCACTCCTTTAACGAGCTGAAAAACCTCCCCTTTCTCGTCCACATCCGTGAGGCTGACAAACCAGTCCGTATCCCGGGCATCGGAGGAAGCGTAGAGAAATGCCGCTACCGGCCCGGCCACCGTCAAGCTGCTGTCCAGAGGTGAAGTCTGAAATACCAGGATATCCCGGCGCTCATCGGTTACCCGGTTATGAAAGGCGATCCTTCTTTGCATCAATTCATCCTGATTGACCCCTTCGGCCTTGTCTTTTTCGATCTCATCTTTGCTCTCGAAATAATACTCCGGCGAAGGAGTGGGATCCCCGGGATCATAGCTGTACTGGTCGAATTCTTTGCCCTCTGCCGGAGCGGACCAGAGCAGCGTGCCGTCTCCCCGGCTGGTATTGGCCCCCTCACGGCTGGACAGGAAGACATCCGTAAAATCTGTCTCGGGCAGCGGATAGCTGTCCCCCGTGAGCCAGCGGTTAGAGAACATATCGTAGAGCATTACCCGCGGCTCTTCCATAATGCCGTTCTTCTTTCCTTTGAGCCAGTAGTCGAACCATTTTAAAAAACGGATCTGCAAATCGAGGGCGGCTTCGCTGCCCAGCACTTTAGTGCCCAGAACCGTGGTGGATTGATTGGTATGCCCCCAGGGGCCGACGATCATCTTCAGGTTTTTATTTCCGGATTTCTTCAGGGCCAGATAATTGAGCTTCGTCCCGATGCCGTCACCGTCGAACCAGCCGGACTGCAAAAATACCGGGATGGTAACCTGTTTCAGCTTTTCCATGAAATTGGCCCGCTGCCAGTAGCTCCCGTTTATATAGTTTTTTATCCAGGCCCGCCAATAGGGATTCTCTCCTCCCAGCACCTTTTTATCAAGATCGATCACGGGCAGGCTTTTCAGAACTTTTTCGTAGTCCTGTTGGTTGATCTCGCTCAGGGTCCGCCCGGAAAGATCGCCGGTGGCCTTGCTCTCCAGCACTTCGGCCCACCAGAGTGATCCCAGCAGGAAGAAGGCGCCGTATTCATAGGGAATATTATAAAAAGGATCGGGAGGCGCCACCTGGGGGATGATTGTGGTGAGATGAGGCGGCATCTGAGCCGCGGCCCAGAGCTGTACCCACCCCACATAGGAGCCGCCGATCATGCCGACTTTGCCGCTGCTCCAGGGCTGACCGGCCAGCCATTCGATTGTGTCATAGCCGTCCTCCGCCTCGTTCAGGAATGGTTCCCAGCTGCCTTCCGAGCTGAAACGACCGCGGCAGTCCTGGATGACACAGACGTAGCCCCGCCGGGCCCAGTACTCGCCGTCCAGCTGCTGCATCTCCTTTTTATAGGGCGTCCGGATAAGGATCACCGGACATTTTGCCGTATCTGGACTGGGATGATAAACGTCAGCAGCCAGATGCACTCCATCCCGCATGGGAATCATCACTTTCTCCACCGATACCTCGAATTTCGGTTGAGAGACAGAGAGATCCTCCATCCTGGCGCCAAGCAGATCTTCGAATCCCTCCCGGACAAAGACGGCGTACTGCACCGGCACATCCATCATGCAGACACGGGAAGTGTGATCGGCCCAGATATGAACGACAATCCCCATTACCGTCATATCATAAAGGGAAAACTTGATTTTATCCTCCCCAACCGCTGCGATGCGGGTGCCCTTATATTCCAGGGAAAAGTCACTCATCATACTGGGGAAGATAAAGCGGCGGAAATTCTGCTTGCCGCCAGCTTTATGATCATACCGTTTAATGAATAATGATTCGAAGTAGGGCCCGTAGTTGTCATACAGAGAGCAGCCCGGATCAAATGTAATCCGGTACTCCTTACCCCTCACCGTATAGACGGCGAGGCTGTCCTGACGCTCCACTGCAATCGTATCCGTGGGGGTCTGCAGCAAGCCCGAATGCCAGGAGCCGTCCGCATCCAGATGAAGCGTCAGATTATTGCGCACCGACTGTCCCGCCAGGGTTATCAGAAAGGAACGGCGGTAGACACCCTGGTTGTCGATAGAATAGGTGATTCGGCCGATCTGCGTCTCGTTTTTATAGAGCTTGAAAGCTCCGGTTTCTTCTTTCAGCTGAGCCTGGCTCAATCCCAGGCAGAGTAGTGTAAGGATGATAATGGTACAAATACCCGCCCGTTTCATGCTGTCTCCTTCCGCCGGCAAAACCGGCCCGCTCCGGGATCACGGTGATCCCGGATTGATGGTAATGATACTCTGTTTGGGAGGTATAATTCTATTCGTCTTCCGTAATCACGGCTGTCCCGTACGCCAGCAGCTCCGCAGCCGCGCTCATTACCATAGAGGTGGAAAAATGAACACAGATGATGCCGTTGGCCCCCAGCCGTTGTGCGTCTTCTGTCATCCGGTCGATGGCCTGCTCCCTGGACTCAGCCATGAGCTTGGTGTATTCACTGATTTCGCCGCCGACCATGTTCTTCAATGCGGCCAGAATGTCGGTGCCCAGATGCCGGGCCCGGATGGTGTTGCCTCTCACCATCCCCAGGGTCTTCACTACCTTTTTCCCGGCGATCCCTTCAGACGTGGTTATGATCATCGCTCGACTCCCTTATACTTATCCACCTTGTAGGTTGCTACTCTCTCACGGATGACAAAGGCCAGGAGCACGAAAAACCCTATGATGAGGGCACCAATGGCCAAGCGTGATAAAAGTGGTTCACTGCTGTCACGGAAAGCTTCTGCCAGTCCGTAGACCACCAGAGTGAGCCAGCCGGCAAGCATCAACAGCATTCCGGACAGTTTTATCCCGCGGCTGTAGGGGCTCTTCCAGAGGTTCCGGAGGACGTCATCCGCAGGTTCACTGAAGGCCACGCCGCCGATGAGCTCCCCGGTTCGTACCAGTTCATCATACTCCCGGCGGCAGGAAGGGCAGCCGCGCAGGTGCTCGTGGATTCGTTGTGATTCCTCCTGGGTCAGTTCCTGGTCCACCAGGCCCCCCAGCAGGTTTTTGTATTCTTCACAGTCCGACATGTTTTTCACTCCTTTCCAGACCGGTTCAATCTTTCATATTCGGTCTTGAATCTCTTCCTGGCGTGATAGAGACGGCTCATCACCGTGCCCCGGGGAATGGCCAGAATCGAGGCGATTTCATTGTAACAAAGTCCCTGCATGTATTTCATGCAGAGAATTTCCCGGGATTCAGGAGGCAGGGTTTTGATGGCCCGCCAGACGTGCGCCTTCTCCTCATTTTCTTCCATGAGGGAAGCGGGATTCTCACTGGTCCTGCCGCCCTCCTTCAGCTTCATTTGCTGCGACCGGTATGTCGTTGCCGTCTTCTGGCGGCTGAGCATATTAAGGCAGCAATTGCGCAGGATGCGGTAAAACCAGGGGTAAAAATTATCCAGCTGCTGCAGGCGGGGCATGGCCTGAAAGGCCCGTGCAAAGGATTCCTGACAGGCATCAGCCGCATCCTCATCGTTCCGCATTAAAGCGCGGGCGTGAAAGAGGGCTTCACGGCTGTACTTGTTCACCAGAAATTCGAATCCTATGGGATCACGATGTTTCAGACACAGGGTAATAGCGGTTTGTTCATTCATATTTTTTCTCCGGACATGATAATAACCGGTGAGGCGGGGAAATATTCAAAAAACCGCTAATAATAATACTGGATGGAATGATAATCCGCCAGGTTCTCACCACGCTTTTTCATCTCCTTTAGATATTCATGTATGGATACATCAGTAGACATTATGAAAAGCGAATTAGTGGAATCAGCTCCTCCGGGCTATTCGCCGATTATCTCTCTCAGTTCCGCGATGATCTCCAGGGCCTGCAGCGGCGTAAGCTGGTTCACGTCGATGGATTTCAGCCGTTCCAGCACCTTTTGTTCCTCTTTACTGAAAAGATTGAGCTGCGGTTCCGCCGCTAGCAGCGTCTTTTCTTTGGAGAGCGCCAGCCTGGGTGTCTCGTGGGGAGTAAGCTCGTTCTCTTCCAGATTACGGAGGACCTCCTTGGCCCGCTTAATAACGGCGGCCGGCAGGCCGGCCAGTTTGGCCACCTGAATGCCGTAGGAATGGTCACAGCCCCCGAGCACGATCTTGCGCAGAAAGACGATATGGTCGCCCCACTCCTTCACCGCCACATTAAAGTTTTTCACCCGTTCCATGATCAGGGCCAGCTCGGTCAGTTCGTGGTAGTGGGTGGCGAAGAGCGTCTTGGCCGCCACACTCTTTTCCGTGTGCAGATATTCGGCCACGGACCAGGCGATGGAGAGTCCGTCGAAGGTTGAGGTGCCGCGGCCGATCTCGTCCAGGAGGATCAGGCTCTTGGGTGTGGCGTTGTTGAGAATATTGGCCGTCTCGTTCATCTCCACCAGGAAGGTGGATTCCCCTCCGGCGAGATTGTCATGGGCCCCCACCCGGGTGAAAATGCGGTCCACGATGCCGATGGTTGCCTCCGCAGCCGGGACGAAGCTGCCGATCTGAGCCATGAGCACGATCAGGCCCACCTGTCTGATGAAGGTGGACTTGCCGGCCATATTGGGCCCGGTGATGATCAGAATCTGATTATCGTCATTGGACATCTCAACATCGTTGGGAATGAATGGTTCCCCCGGCGGCAGGAGCCGCTCCACCACCGGGTGCCTGCCGTCTTTGATGCTGATGATGTTTTTTTTCGTCAGCCGCGGTTTAACGTACCGGTTCCGTTCGGCCGCTTCCGTTAAAGAGAGAAGGCTGTCGAGGATTCCGGTGAGACAGCCGTCCTCTTGGATTGCGGCGGAGAAGCCGGCCACATAATCCCGCAACTCTTCGAAGAGCCGCCGTTCCAGCTCAGCCATCTTCTCCTCGGCCCGCAGTATCTTCTCCTCCTCTTCCTTGAGAGCGGGGGTGATGAACCGTTCCGCGTTCACCAGGGTCTGTTTGCGGATATAATCATCCGGAATCTTGGACAGGTGCGGTTTGGTCACTTCCAGATAGTAACCGAAGACCTTGTTATAGCCGACTTTGAGGGAAGGGATGCCGGTGCGTTCCCGTTCACTGGTCTGCAGACGGGCGATCCACTCCTTGCCGGAACCGGCCAGATCCCGTAGTTCATCAAGCTCCGCGTTATACCCGGAGCGGATGACTCCTCCCTCGCTAAACACCGCCGGAGGATCGTCCACCAGGGCATGTTCCAGGGCGTCGCACACCTTTGGGCACTCATCAAGCCCGTCCCTGATCTCCCGGATGATTTTCTGTTTGAAGGAGGCCAGGGTGGCTTTGATCCCGGGGATGATCCCCAGGAAGCGACCCAGGGCTCCCAGATCCCGCGGAGTGGCCCTGCGGGTGACCGTACGGGTAAGCAGCCGTTCCAGATCTCCCATGTTACCCAGACCGTCAGCCAGTTTTTCCCGCTCCTGGCGTTCGGCTAGCAGTTCTTCCACCCCGTCCAGACGCCGGGAGATGGTTTCAGCCTGCAGCAGGGGCCTTTGCAGCCAGGCCGCCAAGGTCCTGCCTCCCATGGGTGTGCGGGTGTGATCCAGAACCTGCAGCAGCGTCCCGGACCGGCCGTCGCCGCTGAGCGGCTGCAGGATTTCCAGGTTGCGGCGGGTGGCCGCGTCCAGGTTCATGAAATCGCCGTCCCTGTAAGGGAGCAGCCTGCGGATATGGGAAAGATCCGTCTTCTGGGTCTCCTGGAGATAGTGAAGCACTGCTCCGGCCGCCGCCAGACCTGCTGTGAGATCCTGGCAGCCGAATCCTTTCAGCGAGGCGGTCTTGAAATGGCGCGTCAGAATTTCGTATCCGTAATCACTGCTGAAGATCCAGTCATCCAGTTTGGTCAGGATCATACCGTCCAGGGTCGTCTTCCATTTATCCGGGAAGAGGGAGTATTGACCTTCCGGCAACAGTAGTTCCGCCGGCCCTACCGCCTGAAGCTCCTCGGGCAGATGTTCTTCCGCGATCTCGGTGACCCGGAAGTCTCCGGTGGAAACATCCGCGGAAGCAAGCCCCGTCACGTCCTCATTTCGCCACAGTGCGGCCACATAATTATTGCGCTTGGTCTCCAGCAGTCCTTCCTCCAGTACCGTCCCTGGAGTGACGACCTGGACCACTTCCCGTTTCACGACTCCCTTGGCCAGTTTGGGATCTTCCACCTGCTCACAGATCGCCACCCGGTAGCCGGCCTTGATCATCTTGGCCAGATAGCCGTCCAGGGCATGATAGGGAAATCCGGCCAAAGGAACCGGTCCCGCCTTTCCGTGCCCCCGGGAAGTGAGGGTAATCCCCAGCACCCGGGCTCCGGTCTTGGCGTCCTCGTTGAACATCTCATAGAAATCACCCATGCGGAAAAAGAGGATCGTGTCCGGATAATCGGCCTTCACCGCCATATACTGGCGCATGAGGGGCGTTTCAACTGATGATTCCTTTGGGGAAGCGCTCATACTGAAAAATAATCATCCGGTGAGAGAAATCCAAATTGTTTACCGGAAAGCCGCCGTTTCTTGTCTTTTTTTTCGCCTCAACTCCTTCCCGGAATGGTTCCACCGCATACCGTCCGTCTCCTCCGATCTTCTCAGGAAGATGCGGCCCGGCCTTCACTTGTAGATTCATAGGATAGGTATGGTCCAGTCTGTATACTATTCCCCAGTCATTGGTGACAATTATCCAGTCACCCGAAAAAAATGACCTATTTTATCCTGGCAATTTCCCTGATTTAGCTATAAATTATTCCTGCGCGACTATCTGGTATGGCTTTTGTGGGTGTTGTGCTATAACGATATCCGGAGAAAGAGGAGCGACAGCACTTCTCCGGATGAATGGTGGACCAAGTGAAAGAGGTTCATGATGAAAGCAATTGATCCAGTCTGCGGTATGAAGGTAGACTCAGAAAAAGTGGCGGCCCAAATGAGCCATGGGGGCCAAACATATTACTTCTGCAGCACGGCCTGCCGAGACCGTTTCGAAGCAGATCCTGATACCTATACCGGCGGAGGCGAAAGCTGCCCCCTGCCGCCGGCGGATGACGGGACCGGCGCCCAGACCCTGCGCATTGACGGCATGCACTGCGCCAGCTGTGTGGCCAACGTGGAGAAATCTCTCAAGGCCCTTGCCGGAGTACAACAGGCACATGCCAACCTGGCCACCGAAACTGCCCGTATCGAGTACAAAGGCCACAAGCCCTCCAGAGACGAGATTAAAAAAGCAGTGGAAGGCGCCGGTTTCACCCTGCGGGATCAGGGGATCACCCGCACCCTGCGGGTCGAAGGCATGCACTGCGCCAGCTGCTCCTCCCTGGTGGAAAAAACGCTTTTAGGTTTGGACGGCGTCTACAGCGCCCCGGTCAATTTGGCTACTGAAACGGTGCGGCTGACCTATGACCCCTCACTTATATCAGAATCGGAGCTCATTCGCGCCGTGGACCGAGCCGGCTACACCCTAGTCATCCCCCGGGAAGAAGACGCCCAGGTGGTGGAAGACGAGCTGGAGCGGGATCAGCGGAAGATCGACACGGCCAGGCGCCGCCTCATTCAGGTCTGGGCCCTGACCATTCCTATAATTCTTTGGATGATACCGGAAATGTTTTTCGGCTACACCGTGGGAGGGACCGTTATCTACACAGCCGGCATGTTCCTGCTTGCAATGGCGGTCCTGATTATTCCGGGGCGTCCTACCCTGGTGAGCGCCGGTAAATCGGCTGCTCATCTCTCCCCTAATATGGACGTACTCATCACCATGGGAACCCTGGCGGCCGTAGCCACAGGAGTGGCGGCTCTGCTCAATCTTGCCGGCATCCTGCCGCTCTTTAAGAATTTTACCGGAGTGGGCGCCATGATCATGGCCTTCCACCTCACCGGCCGTTATATTGAAACCCGTTCCAAGGGGCGGGCCTCCCAGGCGATAAAAAAACTCCTCACCCTGGAGGCCAAGGAGGCGCACCTGCTGAAGGATGGGAAGGAAATCAGCGTCCCGGTGCACCGGCTCAGCGTGGACGACATTGTTGTGGTCCGGCCGGGTGAGAAGATCCCCACCGACGGCGTGGTGGTTGAAGGCGCCAGCAGTGTTGATGAATCTCTGGTGACCGGTGAATCCATGCCGGTGGAGAAAAATAAGGGGGATGACGTAATCGGCGCGACCATGAACAAACAGGGGTTGCTGAAGGTCAAGGCGACCAGAGTGGGCAAGGAGACGTTTCTAAGCCAGGTCATCCGGCTGGTAGAAGAGGCCCAGGGATCCAAGGTGCCGATCCAGGCCTTCGCGGACCGGGTTACCGCGGTGTTCGTTCCCGTGGTTATCGGCCTGGCCCTGGCCACTCTGCTGGCCTGGCTCTCCTTTCCGGCCTTCTTCGGCTCCATCATCCGCTCCGCCGCTGCCTATATCCCCTGGGTCAATCCGGATCTCCCCCCGTCGGCGCTGGCTCTCTTCGCCTTCATCGCCGTACTGGTCATCGCCTGCCCCTGCGCCCTGGGGCTGGCCACCCCCACGGCGCTCATGGTGGGATCGGGCAAAGGCGCCGAGAATGGCATCCTCATCCGCAAGGGCGCGGCCATCCAGATCATGAAGGACGTCAGTACCATAGTACTGGACAAGACCGGAACCATTACCCAGGGCCGTCCGACCGTTACCAATATCCACACAGCCGGACCGTTCACCGAAAAGGACCTCATCACCCTGACCGCTGCGGCGGAAAGCGGTTCTGAACATCCCCTGGGACAGGCGATCGTGGAGTACGCCGGAATCCGCAGCATCTCTCTCCCCCCGGTGGAAGAATTTCAGGCGGTCAGCGGCAAGGGAATAACGGCTCGGGTGGAGAAGCGAACCGTTCTGGCCGGAAACGGTCAGTTTCTGGAAGACAATAATGTCGCCATTCCCGCCGAAAGTCTGAAAAAGAAAAATGGACTGGAAGCGGAAGCCAGGAGTGTGGTGCTGGTGGCGGTGGACGGAAGTTTCGCCGGCATGCTGGCTGTAGCCGACCAGATCAAGGAAGACAGCGCGAAAGCCATCGCTGCGTTGAAATCCTTCGGCCTTACTCCGGTAATGATCACCGGGGACAATGAACAGACCGCCCGGGCCGTGGCCCGCAGAGTCGGCATCGAAACGGTCCTGGCGGGCGTATTGCCGGGCCGTAAAGCCGCCGAGATAAAAAAACTGCAGGAAAACGGCGAGATCGTAGCCATGGTCGGAGACGGGATCAACGACGCTCCCGCTCTCACCCAGGCGGATATCGGCATTGCCATCGGCACCGGAACCGATGTAGCCATCGAATCCGGTGACATCGTTCTGGTGCAGGGAAGTCTGAGTAGCGTTGTCAAAGCGGTGCGACTCAGCCGGGCCACCTTCCGCAAGATACGGCAGAATCTCTTCTGGGCTTTTTTCTACAATCTCATTATGGTGCCCTTGGCTCTTCTGGGACTGATGCATCCGTTGTTGGCGGAAATCGCCATGGCTTTCAGCTCCATTACCGTGGTGGGCAACAGCCGCCGACTGCAGAAAGTCCGGTTGGAAGAATAGGAAATTCCGCCGTTCCTGCGGTGAAAACCCTTTCACGACGGCTACTTTTTTTATATATTAGGCAATAGCATCCTGCGTCAGAATACGATGATTTCACCCTGCTTTCAAACTCTGAACCTGTCAAATAGGAGCACGCTATGGCTGGATTCGTCGGCACCAAATGGGCCACCCGACAGCTTCGTCTGCTGTTGAAATCGGACAAGCTTGAAATCCTGTCCAAGGATGAACCCGTCCCTTCGATCTCCCGCTCGGTTCACTACGGACTCTTTCTCGCCTTCGAAGGCATCCGGTATTTCGTCAAGGAACAGCCCGGCGGAAAACTGGAGATCACCTTTCTCAACCTCTACAAAAACCTGGAACGGCTGCGGCGATCCGTTTCCTTCAACCTCGGTTCCACTCAACAGGACCTGGTTCCCGCGCGAGAAAGACTGATGGAATCCTTTTCCGTCTATTTCTCCAACCCGGAAATGAGGGATTTTCTCAAGAATATGGCCCTGCAGGAAGCCCAGGGCTATCTGCGGCCCTTTACCTTCGATGAATCGGTTTCCATCGGTGTCACCTTTCCGGAAGAGCCTTCCATCAGGGCTGTTACCTGCAGCTACGAGGGGTATCTGGGAGAGCCCTTCAGCGGCGTGGTCATTCCCAACCTGGTACGGGCCGTCGGGATTAACGGCACCGGATGTCTCAAACTGGGAATCAATTATCTCATCAGCGTCAAGGCGGTAAATGCCGCCAAATCCATCGATCCGGCAGCGGGGGCGGCTCTCTTCCTGGATGATCAGCCCCATGAACCGCTGGAATCCCGCCGCATCACCGAGTGGGATTCATCCTGCTGTCTTTTCGCCCTGCGGGACGGTACCGTCGTCAAGATTCCCGAAAGCCCGCTCATTCTGCCTTCGGTGACTATCGGGGGCATCTGCTCCATACTGCGCTCCCGGGGAGTACCGGTTGAGGAGAGGGAATTCACCTATGGGGAACTGATCGAGCGGTCTCAAAAAAATGAAATCGTGGCCGTTTGCAGCATCGGCACGGCCGGTATTCTCAACCGGGCCGAGAGAATCGTACTGGTCGACCGGGACAACAACATCATCGGGGAACAAAAAAGCGATCCGGATCATCCTCTCTTTGAGGAGCTTGGTGCGGCCCGCCGTTATTACTGGGACATCTACCGGGGGAAGGAACAACCGACCCCGGAAATCAAGGTGGAGAAAATTACGGTGCGCTGATCGATTTGTTTGACGATCGTCAGTCAACCGCCGCCATCCCGAAACAATAATAATAGTTAATGAAAGAATCGGGATAGCGTGGTTCACATAGTCAAACCAGTGTAGCATTGAGTCCCGTTTATTGGGACGATGATTAATTCCTTCCTCTGTAGAACAGGTAACTGGACCATCCCGATCCATTACCTATTATTATTGATAGATTCAGGATGGTTTTCTTGAATCGCTCGCAGAGGCTCTTCCCCTCCGAGTCTATCCCTGCTCTTGCTCATTTTACTACCTTAAGCAAGGAGTGAGTATGCGCTTCTCCGCCTGCGACAACGTCCGTGACGATGATCTCCAGGGTGTACGTTCCCGGTTTTAAATCACGGATTTTCAGAGGGAAGTAATACTGGCAGTCCACTTTTCCCGCCGCCCGCCGGAAAGACGTAATAAAGGATTCCTTAACATTCGAGATATCCTCTCCCTCCCGGACAACATCTTTTCTATTTTGCTTGAGGATACGGTAAGACACGCGGGCTTCGGGTCTGCCGCCGGAGTCGGGACTGAGATAGTAGATCTCACCGTAACAATATATTTTCTGCCTGGATTCAATTTCATCGAATGGGATAGGATTTAACTGCAGATCTCCCTTGGCGGCAGAAGCCTGCGGACTGTTCCAATCCACCTGCTGTATCACATCGGTGATCTGCACATCGCTGAGACAAAGGTTCCCGGTGCTCACCGGCAATCCTGCCAGATTGAAAAGAAATTCACTGCTCTTTCCTGAAGGAGGATTCTGCAGCTCAATGGCCAGGCCGTACTCTCCCTCCGGAATCTGGCTGTCCAGCTGAAACCTGAATATATCATCCTTTTTTCTGGGAGCGGGGATCAGTCCCGGATAATCATACTGGTACTGCACCCGTCCCAGCGTGTCACGGATGGCATACGCGATACGCAGGGGCACCCGCGGATTCTTCGGATTTTCAGGATCGTTCTCCATGGATTTCATTTCACGATACGGTACAGCGATGTACATCTCGGTACGGGTAAGATCTTTACGGATGAACCTGCTTAAACTCATGTGGGACTGTAACGAGGGAGCCGTGCGCTCCAGCTGGGAAATGCTGACCGGCAGACGATAGGCGGCGGCTTTAATTCTGCCGACGAAGTAGCGCTCAGCGTCACTGTAATTGGATATATTCCCCGCTGATCCATATAAGGAGCTGTGCCCTCTCCTGTCCTCGACGAAGAGCTCCAGTTTTCGCATCGTCTCTTCCTCGTCACAATCGGCTACGATGTCCCGCAGGCTGTTCAGCTGCTCGAAATGACCGCCCAGCTTTACGAAATCGAAGACAACTTCTTCCCCGAAGGAGTTGTACACCCAGCATTCGTTGGGAACGCCGTAGCTGTTGGAAGTAAGTATGGCACGATCATTGGGAGGACCATAGCGCACGTAGATCATACCCCGGTCATCGTATCCCCGCGGCACCGGCGAGCGAAACTGCCTGCGGGCTTCCCTCAGACGGTTCCAGTGTTCCGCGATGCCTTCATTCTCCGGTGTGGCCGGAGTAGGATCGTGTTTCTGCCAGTACTCCAGTATAAAGGAACCTTTATTATAGCTGCGGCGGCAGGCGTCCTCCTCCTCGGCCGTAAACAGATCCTTCATTGCCTGAAATAAAGAGTCGGCATAGGGATGGGAACCCAGCAGGCGCAGTCCGCGGTAAAACAGATCGGTCCCTTCCACCGTGGAACCGGACTGGATAAGGGCGAGCCCCTGTTTGATGGCACGATCGGGCTCTGTGATCCTGTCCTGGTTTTGGGCATCCGGGACCTGAGCACATACCATACCTGAATGCTTATTTCCATCCGGTAAAAGTACAGCCGCCATGATACCAGCGATGAATCCGGCAATGAACAGTTTTCTCTGAATAATGGAGTCCATAGAGTCGTCTCCTTTCTCGTCTATCCAGAAAATCGCAGGTATTCCGCGATCTGCTGGATAACGAGCTTTTATGCGGCTCGAATTATCATGTCGTCCTGCTCTGGATTATACTATCTATCCGGGTCGGAACATCTCTCATGTCTCTTATTATACGAAAAAACCCCGATAATTCCCCGAATTATCAGGACTATTTACATTTTCCTTGAAATTACGCCCGTTAATCGCTATAATTGTCATCAGAATACCTATCCCTACGTTCAAGGAGGCACTGCCATGCAGGACACTCATCAGCAGCTGAGACTTGTCCCGGGCCTTTTTTTCATCCTGGTAGTTTTCCTGTTTGTCTGGGGCTGCGGCCGTCAGGCCAGTCTGGATCTTTCTCCAATACCGCCCAGGGCTCAAAAAATCCCTCACCGACTTACAATTCATGGGGATACCCGCATAGACAACTACTATTGGCTCAACCAGCGGGAAAACCCGGAAGTGATCGATTATTTGAAGGCGGAGAATGCCTACACGGACAGCGTGCTTGCTCCCACCCGGGGCCTGCAGAAAAAACTCTACAAAGAGATGCTGGGGCGAATCAAGAAATCGGATGAATCCGTTCCCTATTTTAAAAACGGCTATTGGTACTACAGCAAATACGTGAAAAACGGTGAATATCCCATCTATCTGCGTAAAAAAGCGCTTGATGGTGAGGATGAGGTTCTTCTGGATGTCAACGAGCTGGCCCGGGGTTACTCGTTTTACCAGGCTACCGGACTGGCGGTAAGTACTGATAATCATCTTCTGGCTTTTGGAGAGGATACCGTGAGCCGCCGTAAATATACCATCAGATTCAAGAACCTGGATACCGGAGAGATACTGGCGGATCGCCTGCTCAACACCACCGGCGGAGCCGTCTGGGCCGCGGACAATCAAACAGTTTTCTACGTCACCAAGGATTCCACCCTGCGGCCCCATAAGATCTGGCGCCATAAACTGGGAACCAACGTTGCAGAAGATGTGGAAATCTATCATGAATCGGACAATACCTTTGTCACCTATGTGTATAAATCAAAATCGGACCGTTTCATCTATATTGCCAGTGCCAGTACCCTCTCATCTGAGACGCGCTTTCTTCCGGCGGACCGGCCCGAGGATGATTTTCGCATTATTCAAAAACGTGCCCCCGATTATGAATACCGGGTGTACGACTACAAGGATTCATTTTACATTCTGACCAATTACAAGGCGGAAAACTTCCGGCTCATGCAGGCCCCCATCAGCAGCCCTGGACGATCCCACTGGGAAGAGATTATCCCTCACCGCAAGGATGTGCTCCTGCAGGGAATTGAAGTCTTTGACGACTTTCTTGTGCTCAATGAACGGAAAAACGGACTGGTGGAACTGCGCGTCATGGACCAGAAGGACGGGACGGATTACTATATCGACTTCGGTGAGGAAGCCTATACCGCTTCCATCTCCATCAATCCGGAAATGGCCAGCAAGAAGCTTCGCTTTGCCTATACCTCCATGACCACCCCCTACACGACCTATGACTACAATATGGAGACCCGGGAAAAAACGCTCTTGAAGCAGGATGAAGTGCTGGGAGGGTTCGATTCGGCCGACTATCACACCGAACGTCTCTATGCTCCGGCCGAAGACGGCACCCCGGTTCCCATCTCCCTGGTCTATCGCAAGGGTCTGGTCAAGGACGGCAGCGCTCCTCTGCTCATCTACGGCTACGGCAGTTACGGATACAGCATGGAACCCCGCTTCAGCTCCACCCGGCTGAGCCTGCTGGACCGCGGTTTCGTTTACGCCATCGCTCACATCCGGGGCGGACAGGAAATGGGCCGCTACTGGTACGAGGACGGGAAACTGCTCAAGAAACGCAATACCTTCACCGATTTTACCGACTGCGCCCGCTATCTGGTCCAGCAGAAATTCACCTCGCCGGAGCATCTCTACGCCCAGGGGGGCAGTGCCGGCGGACTGCTGATGGGAGCCGTGGCCAACCTTGCTCCGGATCTCTTCCACGGGATCATCGCCAACGTTCCCTTCGTGGATGTGGTCACCACCATGCTGGACGAAACGATCCCCCTCACTACCGGGGAATACGACGAGTGGGGCAATCCCAATAAAAAGAAGTATTACGATTACATGCTCTCCTACTCGCCGTATGACAATGTTACGGCAAAAGCCTATCCAGCGCTCCTGGTAACCACGGGACTGCATGACTCCCAGGTGCAGTACTGGGAACCGGCCAAATGGGTGGCCAAACTGAGAGCCCTCAAGACGGACAGCAATCCGCTTCTTCTGAAAATAAATATGTCATTCGGACACGGCGGAGCCTCAGGCCGCTTCGAGCGGCTCAGGGAAGAAGCCATGGAGATGGCCTTTATCTTCTCTCTGGAGGGTATAACCAAATAAGGCGCGGGGACGACGTTATGTGTATTACGCTCTGTTCAGGATGGAGTAATTGTCGATGGAAAAAAGCGTTATTTTCTGGATTGTCCCGCTGCTGGCCGGCCTCTCCTGCCGGAACAGCGGCCGTATCGATATACGCATGGAGCCGCTGAAAAGCGGCACCACGGCCAGTCTGCGCGGCCTGTGCGTGGTTTCCTCACAGGTAATCTGGGCCAGCGGCAACGGGGCAACCTTTTTGCGCAGTCTGGACGGCGGTGACACCTGGCAGGCCGGGAAAGTCGAGGGTGCCGGGAGTGTCGATTTCAGGGATGTACAGGCCTGGGACGACAATACCGCCCTGCTCATGGGAGTGGGCAGCCCTGCTCTCTTTTATCGGACCCGGGACGGCGGGAAAAGCTGGACCTTGGTGTACCGCAATGACCGGGAAGGGGTCTTCTTTGACGGCATGGCCTTTTGGGACCGGAAGCGGGGCCTGGCCTTCAGCGATCCGGTCGACGGATCCTTTCTCATTGTAAAAACAGAGGACGGCGGCCGCACCTGGCGGGAAATCGATACCGCCGTGCTGCCTGCCGCGCTTGCCGGGGAAGCGGGATTCGCCGCCTCAGGCAGTTCCATCTGCACGGCCGATTCAGGATACGCCTGGATTGGCAGCGGCGGCGGCGCGGCCCGGGTATTCTATTCCCGGGACTGGGGTGAGACCTGGCTCGTCTCTGCCACGCCGCTCCGATCCGGGGCGGGCTCCCAGGGAATTTTCTCCCTCGCTTTTATGAACAGGAACAGTGGGATCGCCGTCGGCGGTGATTATCAGCAAGATCAGGATGCTCAGGGGACAGCCGCATTCAGTAAGGACGGCGGAGTAACCTGGAAGCCTTCCCGGATATATCCTGCCGGATTCCGCTCCGCCGTAGCCCTGATACCGGAATGGCGGGGACCTGTTTTTCTAGCCGTGGGCACCTCCGGGATCAGCCTTTCCCAGGATGGCGGCCGCACCTGGCGGGAGATCGCCTCCAACGGCTTTCATGCCGTATCGTTCGAACCCTCCGGGAAGACAGGCTGGGCCTGCGGCGCGGGAGGTCGAATCGCTCGACTGCGTCCCCGGGAAGTAACGCATTGATTAATATGGAGGAGAAGCGCCGGTGAGTTCACTCTACTTCGATGTGCGCCAATTCCCGGAATATCGTACCGCTCCGGGCCGCCAGACCGCCCTGGCGAAAGTATCACCGGGTCTGGCGTTCTATCCCCGCATAATCGATATTATCATAACATCAGCCCGCCTGGCAAAACGGGGCAGAATGGACGACGCCGCCTGGGTGGAAGCCTCTTCCGGGACGGTAAAAGCTCTGGAAAAGGCGGGAATCCGTTTACACCTGGAGAACCTGCACGGATTGCAAGGGAGAAAGCCGCCTTTCGTTTTCGTCGGCAACCACATGAGCACGCTGGAGACATTTCTGCTTCCCAGTCTCATCGTTCCCTTTCTACCGGTCACCTTCATCGTCAAAAAAGGGCTCGTCACCTACCCTGTCTTTAAACATGTCATGAGATCCCGAGACCCCGTGGTCGTGGGGCGCACCCGAGCCAGGGAGGACCTGCCGATTATGCTGAATCAGGGAACGGAAAGACTGAAACGCGGCATTTCGATTATCGTCTTTCCCCAGCGCACCCGGCAGCTCAAATTCAATCCCGCCGAATTCAACTCGGTGGGCGTCAAACTGGCCCGCCGGGCCGGGGTCCCCGTAGTACCCATCGCCTTGAAGACCGGCGCCTGGGGAAACGGCAAACTGATCAAGGATTTCGGCAAAATAGATCCGAAACGCACGGTGCATCTCGCCTTCGGTGATCCTATGACGGTGCAAGGAAACGGCCGGGAACAGCAGGACCGGATTGTCGATTTCATCAGCTCCCATCTGGCGAAATGGGAAAAGGAGGATTGATTCCGTCTCCTGTCACGCCCTAATGCTGTGAAGAGAATGGACCGGACAGTATGCTCGTCGTCACCGATACAATATCTATCCCTGAAGAAGAATTGCAGGAATCCTTTCTGAGGGCCGGCGGTCCCGGCGGTCAGCATCTGAACAAGGCCTCCACCGCCGTCCAGCTGCGCTTTCATGCGCTGAACTCCCCTTCTCTTTCTCCCGCGGTTAAAGAACGCCTTTCCCGTCTGGCCGGAAACCGTCTTACCGGTGAAGGAGTCATTGTCATTGAAGCCTCCGCCCATCGCTCCCAGCACAGAAACCGCCGCGAGGCCCGGGAGCGGCTGGCCGATCTCATCCGGGAAGCCAGCCTGACGCCACCCTCCCGACGGCCTACCCGAATCCCGCGAGCCAAAAAAGCAGCCCGGCTGGAACAAAAGAAAAAACGGGGGCTTCTGAAAAAACTTCGCCGCAAACCCGCACCTGACGCAAATGAGTAAAATTCAACGAACCGCGTTAACTACCATAGTCTCGAATTAATGATAATAATGTAACCGTCAGGAGAAAATATACCTTATTCGGGCCTGCTTCCGGCCCGAAGGCGCGGCTGTTGCTTTATCGCCGCAAAACACCGCGCGCCAGGAAAGGGGCCGGCGTGAAAACGAAAACAATCGGCGGCCCGGTTCATTTTCGGGCCGCCGCAGTGAGAGAAAAGCAGCCTCCGGGGACCGGGATGGGACAGAGAGATACGAAGAAGGAGAAAGCACCCGTGAAAGACCATTCAGCCGCGCCAGGGATTTTTGGTCCTTTTTGTCCCGTCAAAAAGGACAGCCTATGTTCAACCTGGGATGGATACCCCATGTATGGTTCGCCCAGGATGGATATCCCGGGCGATCGGGTTATTTGACAATAGAAAAACCTTTGGAACGCATACGATAACTATCCTGATTAATCACTATAATCGATCCATCCGGGATTATTTTCGCCGATAATAATAAAGGCAGGAGCAGAAATGCTCCCGCCTTTTTATTTTTCACTCCCGTTATCCGTTAGCGCAGCAGCGTCATCTTGCCGGTGAGCACCTGCCCGTTTTGTTCCACCTGGTAGAAATACAGCCCCGACGATACGGCCCGACCGTCCATGTCGGTGCCGTCCCAATCGACTTGGTGAAACCCGGCTGCCAGTTTTTCATCAAGGAGTTTATTTACCTCTCTTCCCAGAATATCGAGGACCTTAACGGAGACGCTTGCACTTTGCGGTAAGCCAAATCGAAGAGTGGTACGCGGATTGAAGGGATTGGGATAGTTCTGCTCCAGCATGAATTTTTCCGGAAGCTGGGCCTCTGCATCACCATCTACTCCCGCGGGAGTGGTGCCATGCACAAAAATACCGTATATATCCCAGGATATATTGTAATCGCTGTACGCGATGAGAAAATCATTGCGATGAAAATCGTGGGCCATGCCGATAATGCCTCCATCCGAATTATTGCCGCCTACGAATTCGATGTTTTCGGTTTCGGACACGGACCCATCCCGAGTGTCGTTCAGTCTCAGCATACTGTTATCGTTGATATAGTTGCACCAGAGCCGCTGCCCGTAGAGATCACCATCGTTGTCCCGGTAATCGCCCCAGGTTGTCAGGAATTCATTGTCATAGGCGCTGAAAGCGAGTTCAGGTGGATCGGGCCAATTATCCTGAATACTGATCTCATGGTTGGCCAGCTGGGTCGAGCTGGTATCTCCTGCAAAAGACACGTATTTGGCCACGAACTTGGCGCCGTTCCAGAAGAAACCGATTCTTTGGCCGTAAATATCGTTATCGACGCGGGGAAGCAGCATTCCCATCCAGACGACCTCATATTCGATCAGATCACCGACAGCCGGAGTTGTGCCGTCGTTTTCGTAATTCGCCTGAACTTTTGCCTGGAGGTCGTCCGCCCCGCTGTTAAACTGCTGTGATAGCTGCATGCCTGTTCCGAAGTCGCCGGGCTTGCTCATGACATTCCCGTTGGGGAAAACCAGCTGGCCCTGATTATTCACCCGGTATCCCAACACATAGCCGTCGTCGGTTCCGCAGACGACGAACCATTCGCCGGTCACATGATGGTAAGTGACATCGGGGACACTCTCTTCCCTCTCAGCGCTGTTGGCGATGGGAAAATTAACGGCGGGATCAGGCTGAGCCGGCGGCGCCAGCAGCGTGCCGTCCTGGGCTACCAACTGGCCGAACACATCCTCGCCGATCCAGCTATAGGGATTGTTTCGCGTATCACCCCAGACCACGAGATACTTTTTGGCGTCATAGTTGAAGGACACCGCACATGAATAGATGTTTCCCGAATTGCTGCAAATGGCGAAGGTGCTGTCATTGGGATCGCTCCCGGGGGCGGCGATCTTTTTCCCATTGCTTCCGATAAAGATGCCCCGGATATCTCCATTAGTCCAGCCGTTCCGGTAATCTTCGAATACGATCAAATACCGGTCCAGAAACGGGTCGTAATCCATATGGGGCCAGTACTGACTGCTGTCGTTTGTCGTTATCCGAAAATTCCCGCCCCGCAGAGTACCGTCAACTCTAACAAACTGTCCATAGATATCGGCATCCCAGCCATCTCTGCGGTAATCCTCCCACACCACCAGGTATTCCTTCCCTGAATAGTTATAAACTGTCTGAATCCATCCCTGCATGCCATTTGCCGTGGATATGGGGAATGGATTGCCATGACCACCCTGTGCCATCACACCCGCCACAGATAAGAAGAGCAGAACAATCACCGTACATGGTATCAATCTTTTACTCATATCTCCCTCCCTTTTTGTTATCCGAGTGAACCGAATCCTTGAATGGATATACCATACATCGTTCTTAGTGAAAAGCGATCTCTCTGCAGAGTGAGAGTTCACTTCTAAGAAAAATATTCCCTCCCTCTGTATAACAATACAGGGGAAACAGTCTATTAACTGATCAGTAGAAAAATCAAGCCGCTGAATGATAAATGGATTGCACCGTAAGAATTGGCTGGTATAAATTATCCAGTCCGGATCAGATTGTCAAGTTAATTTTTACAACAGCGCCGATGGAATTCATCTATCACCCATTAATCCGTTGACATTGTTGAGATCACTTTATATATTCACGAACCAGTGTCTTCAGAATAAATAGGGAATTTTCCTTCAGGAAATAAATCGTCAACAGCAGTCCGGAAAACATCCATCGTTATTTTTTCTCTGTCTGCCGTATCCAATACATCTCCGGAACGGATTGAATCACAAGATGCGGCAAGCCACATATAAGCGGACTATGTTGACCTGAAAGCCGTTCTACCTAAAAGCCGAGGAGAGACTCGATGATGAAAATAGCCGTCGCCAGCGACCATGCCGGATTCCGCTATAAAGAACTGATCAAACAGGAGCTTGAAAGCAGGGGCTACAGTGTGACGGACTTCGGCACCTCCTCCGAAGAATCGGTGGATTATCCCGATTTCATCAAGCCGGCCGCCCGCAGCGTGGCCCGGGGCGACCATGATCTCGGCATTGTCCTGGGTGGCAGCGGCAACGGTGAAGCCATGGCCGCCAATAAAGTCAGGGGCATCCGCTGCGCCGTGTGCTGGAACCGTGACAGCGCTCGTCTGGCCCGGGAACATAACAACGCCAATATGATCTCTCTGGGTGAACGCCTTCTCTCCCGGGATGAAGCTCTGGAGATTGTCCATACCTGGCTGAACGCCGAATATGAAGGCGGCCGCCATCAGCGGCGCCTGGATAAACTGGAAGAAGCTGAATAACCGCCGGCCCTATGGAGAGGTGTTCTCGGCGGTGTAGAGAGAATACACGGAGGACATGCAATCCTCCCCGTTTGACGAATGGGGAACCGTTCCCCAGAGGAAAAGCTGTACCCTTGACTATGTCGCCGGAATCTACATGACTTCGTACCGGTCGATTCCGGTCCCGATCTCCCCAACTGAAAGGAGTAAAACCAATGAAGGCAGCAAGACAATGTCTATTTTTTGTATTACTGATTCTCCCTGTGCTGGCAAGCGCCCAGGAGACAGCGGACGGGAAGCAACTATACGACCGCGTCCGTTATCTGGCCTCGGATGATCTGGCGGGCCGCCGGCCCGGCAATCCCGGGTATCTGCAGGCCGCCAGTTATGTCGCAACATCCATGGAACTCTATGGACTGCGTCCGGCTCTGGGGGACTCTGCTTACTATCAGGAAGTGGATTTCCCCCGCTGGGAACAGTTTGATCCGCCCACCCGGCTGGAAATGACGGCCCCCAGGAAGTACAGTTACATCCCCGGACGCGGCCGGGACTACAGTCCCGTAAGCGGCAGCGGCTCGGGAAGGTGCCGGGGCACGGCTGTCTTCGCCGGGTATGGCATCATTTCAGAGAAGGCCGGCTGGGATGACTACCGTAATCTGGACCTCAACGGCAGGATCGTCATCATCCTGCCCGGCGCTCCTGATTCGGTGCAGGGAATTTCCGTCTCGGAAAGGTCCACATCCAGCAAGGTCAAGGAGATCATCAAGCGAGGCGGCGCCGGTCTTATCCTGATCAATCCCGGATTGGACCGCAGGATGTCCCGGGGACTTCGTCTGAACCGGGACGACACCGTTCCCGAAAATTTCATCATTCTCACCGTCTCTCCAGAGACAGCGGATGATATCTTCTATGCCGGCGGCTCCAGCTGGCGATGGCTTACCAGCATGACCCTGCGGAAACGGAAATCCTTTACGAAAGAGCTCGATGTGACCCTGGAAATGGAGGCTCATTACCGCAGAGGTGAAATCAAAGCTCCCAACGTACTGGGTGTTATTCCCGGGACCGACGCAGCATTGAGCGGGGAATATATCATCGTCGGCGGCCACCTGGACCATCTGGGTGTGGGACCGGGAGGGCAGATCTACAACGGTGCTGATGATAATGCCGGCTCGGCCGCGATCATCCTGGAACTGGCCCGTCTGCTTCAGGCCAATAATTTCAAGCCCCGCCGCACTATTCTATTCGCATCGTGGGCCGGCGAGGAGATGGGATTAGTCGGCTCCCGCTTCTACACCAATCACCCTGTCTTTCCTCTGGAAAAAACGGCCGTCTATCTGAACATCGACATGGCGGGCAGCGGGGACAAGGATCTTTTCGTGGGTGGCATGTACTCCAATTCCCGCCTCTTCGGGAAAATCAGGGAACATCTTTCTCTGGAAATAGTCAGCCGTCTCCGCTACCGGCTGGATTACGGGGGATCGGATCACAGCTCCTTCCTCGCCAAGGGTGTAAAGGCCCTCAGTCTGCGCACCGGTGATCCCCTCAACGGCCGTCTGGACGACGAGCATCCGGAATATCACCGGCCCGGTGATACCATCGAGATTATGGATCCCGAAATTCTGCGGGAGGCCGCCGATTACTACTACCAGATGCTTACCTACCTGGACACCACGTCAGTGGATCTCTTCGCCCCCGAATATCAGAGCGAGCCCGTCCATAAAAACAGTTTCGTGGCCGATCTTCACTGCGACACCATCGGCCGGGTATTGCAAGGAGAGGACCTTTCCCAGGATCTGGACCACGGCCACATCGATATTCCCAAACTGAAACGGGGAGCCGTCGACCTGCAGATATTCGCCTGCTATGTGGGCGTGCCCCGCAACGAAGAGCAGAAACAGCAGGCGGCCGAGAGAGCCTTCCGGCAGATCGACGCCGTGCACCAGCTGGTGGAAGAACACCCGGATGACCTAATGCTAGTCAAAGAATTCAGTGATACCTACCGGCTGAGGGGAACGGGGAAAATCGGCGCTTTTATCAGTATCGAGGGCGGATATGCCATCGAGTATGACCTGCGTCTGTTGCGCTCCTTTTATCGCTGCGGCGTCAGACTCATGACCCTCACCCACTGGAACCGGACCTCCTGGGCCGACGCGTCCGGGGACAGTGCGGCTCTGCTGGGCGGTTTGACCAAATTCGGTGAAGATGTGGTGAAGGAAATGAATCGCCTGGGAATGATCATCGATGTCTCCCACGCGCACGATTCAACGTTTTGGGATGTGATGCGGGTCAGCAAGGCGCCGGTGGTGGCCTCCCACTCCTGCTGCCGGGCTCTCTCTGAACACCACCGTAACCTCAGTGACGAGATGCTGAAGGCATTGGCGAAAAACGGCGGCGTGGTGGGGATCAATTTCCTGCCCTCCTTCCTGAACAGTTCCAACAGTCGCAAGCTGGATTCCCTCCGCACCGCTCTGGTCAATAAGTACGGCCTCACCCGGGAGCAGCTCAGGGCCCGCAACTCGAAGGACGAAAAAGTCGCCGCGTTCCGGGAAGAGTACAACCGGGAACGGGAGGCGCTGATGAAAACCCTTCCCGTGGTTGATGTGGGTACTATCGTGGATCACATTGATCACGTTATTAAGGTAACTGGCAGCGCCGATTATGTGGGCCTGGGATCGGACTTCGACGGCATCAGTTCCACGCCCCAGGGTCTGGAAAACGCCGGCAAGATAGAGGCGATTACCGCCGAACTGTTAAAGAGAGGATATGCTGTCAGGGATATAGAGAAAATACTGGGAGGCAATTTCCTGCGCGTCTTCCGTGAGGTGGAGCGCGTCGCCAGAAATACAAATGCACCGGAACATCAATAATTACATCTCTGTGGAATAAGGCAATGGGCCAGGCTGAACCCGTATTGTCGGAATCGATCCGGATGATCTGCCCCCTCTGCGGACAGGAGGGCGGAAATACGGAAGCGGCCCGTGTCTACCTCATCCCTTCCCGTCAGCACCGGCTCGGGCACTGCTCTGCCTGTGATTCCTACTTCTTCGATCCACTGCCGGAAGAGGAGGAGTTGACCCGTTTTTACTCCGCCGCCTATTACCGTTTCGACCCCTGGCACGACCGGGCCCGGGGTCGCATCTGGGCCCGCAGGCTTAATCGGTTCAAGCCTACGGGCCGCTTTCTGGATGTCGGCTGCGCCCTGGGACATTTTATCGATAGTATCCGGGAACGCTGCGGCTGGGAAGTGGCCGGTCTGGAATTCGGCGCCGACGCCGCCGCTTTCGCCCGGAACTCTCTGGGTTTGGATGTACGGTCCGGCGAACTGGCCCAGGCTGATTTTAAGCCGGCCTCCTTCGATTTTATTCACATCAATAATGTTGTTGAACATGTCCGGAACCCGGCGGCGCTACTGGACAGAGACAGGACGTCCGGCCCGCAGTCCCAATGGTCATATTTTCTTTATCTCCCCCCGGGCCCAGGATGCATTGCTGCGGAATACCGGGTTCAGGATAGTACGGCGCCGCAGCGGCAGTCTCAAGCGCGGGATGCGAAACGCCGGTTTTCTTCCCCTCAAGAAAAACTGGCAGGAGGAATTTGATCCGGCCCCGGAGAATATGGGACGATCGGCGGCAGCGATCCCTGTGCCAAGAGAGAAGGAATATCCGGACATATACTACGCCTTCAGGGCCCGGCTCAACGATCTGCGCCGCATCCCCGGCTGCCACTCTTTCGCCCTGGATTTTTCCTACCTGCTCAGCGTCTCGTGATATTCAGAGTGCGGATTGCACGGTTATGCCGTATAGCAGGCAATCGTCAACCAAGAAAGGAAGAGGATGAGCATATTCATTATCATCACCGGCGGAACCTTCGATAAAAGTTACGATGAAATCAGGGGTGAACTCACTTTCAAGGGTACCCATCTGCCGGATATCATCAAACAGGTGCGTCTCACCACTCCCTACCGGCTGGAGATCAATCAGCTGAAAGACAGTCTCGATATGGGGGATGCCTGCCGGGAGCGTATTCTGGACAGCTGCCGCCGGGCCCGGGAGGACTATATTCTCATTACACACGGCACAGACCGCATGGTTGAAACCGCCGCCCTCTTGGGCAGCAATGCTCTTTCCAAGACTATCGTCCTCACCGGTGCCATGGTTCCCTACGCGGTCAGCGGCAGCGACGCGCTCTTCAATCTTGGATTCGGCCTGTCCGCCGTGCAGCTGCTGCCGCATGGAGTGTACCTGGCCATGAACGGCAGGGTTTTCAGCTGGGATAATGTAAAAAAGGACCGCAAACGAGGCATATTCATTACCCTGGATGAATAGCAGGATGAGGGACCTCAGGAGAAAGATAAACCATAGAGCCTTTCTACAAAAAAGTCCAAGTCCCGCTAGGGACGATATATAGGAAAAAAGAATTCGGACCTTTTATTTATCTCACAAGAATTTTTTTATTCTGTAATAAATAAGAATCTCTAATCACATATATAATCTCTTTAAAATAGTCCTTGACAAATTATAATTAATATATTATTTTAATAGAATTTTTCAATTATTCCATCAACTGCACCGCTCATCTGCACTGCTGCAATACCATACCCGGGAAGAGGCTGGGTTTAGACAGAAAGGCCGCAGAAGTTAAGGTGTGTCTATTTATCCCTATCAGCCAAATGCGGCCAGGAAGGCGCCAAGAATACCGGCTTTCTGGTTTAAAGCCGATTGATTGGTATATAGGATGAACCAACAATAACCGCGATATCTCCTATAGCGGCCAAATTTTTTGTTATCGGAACTAAAAGAATAGGAGTTAAAAAAAACCCAATTGAGGAGGAAAGGATGTCTTCTGATTGGAAGCTGAAAATGAAGGAGGTTAAGGAATATATCGATGAACACATCTGTGCAGTTTGTTATTTAGCGGAAATAGCCAGGGAATTTGAAATTCATCCGAATGATTTAAGTAATTGGTTTCATTTTTACCAGGGCATTGGGCCGAAAGAGTATATAACTATAACATTTATTCAACAAGGAAATCAATACATCAATGATGAAAATTTCCAGACCAAGGTTACATTTTTTATTAATCCTCGTTATGTTTCATTTATTATATTCAAACAGTTATTCTCAATCTGCTCTTGATGAGAACAGTACTTTTAGACGACTAAGTGCCCGGAAGAAAATCAAATTACAAGAAATCCTGAAATTCGGAAACAGCGGAGACAATGAAACAATATTGTTCAAACCGCGAGAGTTGATTGTCAGTAAATCAGCTGAGTATTTTGTGTATGACCAGGATGACAGGAGGATAAAGCGATATAACGCTTTCGGTGAATACACAGGATACTTTGGCGGGAAGGGTCAAGGTCCCGGCGAAATCATGAACAGCACCTGCATGAAGATCAGCCCCGAAGGAAACATAATAATTTATGATTATAATTACAGGTTTTCATTCTTTTCTCAGGAGGGTGATTTCTTAGATATTAAAAGCGATCAAGCAATTCGGAAATACAGGGTTCATATTGAGGGCTTTACCCCTGTAACCGATACAACAATTATTTTCAAGGCAACAATGTTACGACGGTTGAAAGGCCATGATTTTGAATCCACGAAACCGACTGAACAGAATTCTTTGCTTTATCTTGGTCGGCTGAATTTTTCAACATCGGCGGTAGATATAATAGATTCATGTGAAGTCTGTCAGGTATTCGTCATCGGCTATTATATGGTATCCAAACCGTTTCCTGGTGATTTACTTTGGGGGCTACAGCCAAAAGGAACGATTGTCACCATCGATTCACACGAACAATTTGGGGAAATTTATACTCAGGATGGCAAGAAACTGACTCAATTTCCCCTTGATATTGAAAGAATACCAGTGACCGGAAAAGAAAGGGATGAGTACTTTAATGATGAATCGATGCAAAAGTTTAATGTTAAAAATTTAAAAAGGTATCTAACAATATCAAAATTCAAGCCAATCTGTGAAGCATTGTTTATAGATGAAAAAGGGTATATAATGCTACAGGGGAGAAAACTCAATCGAGATAATTGTGAGTATCATGTATA
Source organism: uncultured bacterium (assembly GCA_964621645.1). Lineage (GTDB taxonomy): Bacteria > Zhuqueibacterota > QNDG01 > QNDG01 > JAGLOF01 > CAZUMH01. The sequence continues at coordinate 16,435 of CAZUMH010000012.1, read as the reverse complement.
TTCACCTGAAGGTGAAAAGATCGGTAAGTCCCGCATGAGATACATTTCAGAAGATGCGGTTTTTATGGGTGAGTATATCTACGACATCGTCCGGCCCGAAGATGATTATCCCTATGTTGTAAAATATCAAATAAAGTATTGATTTTACTGACTTAATGTAAAATTTTCAGCTGAAATCACGTAATAAAAGTTCGTTACAAATGGTATTATTCCGCATACTATTAAATATCTTCAGGGACACTTCATTTGCAGAACAATATCGGGAAAGCTCCGGTATCGATACAGCAGAGAGCCCTTCCTTAAAATTAGATTATTTTAAAAAATTATGGCCCTTCATCAAACCATATTGGAAACATGGGTTGGCAGCGAGTATTCTACTAATCACAGGTTCCCTGCTGACCCTGCCGCGGCCCTTATTCACCAAATTCATCATCGATGATGTTATTATTAAAAAGAATGTCGATCTCTTGGCCCTAATAATACTTGGCCTGGCAGGCTTAATTCTGGTCGGAGCCGTAATAACTTTGTTCCAAAATTATGTATTCTTTACCTTTGAACAAAAAATAATTCTCGCGATTCAGCACAAGCTCTTCAACAGAGTACTCCGTTTTCCCAAATCATTTTTCGACAGCAAATCCACCGGATATCTGATGTCACGTCTTATCGGAGATGTCTTCAAGCTGCGCCTGTTGTTTTCCAGTACTATTGTGCAAGTATTCACCAATATATTTATTTTCATAGGTACAGTTGACATCATATTTTGTCTGCATTGGAAATTAGCGCTTATTTCAGTCTTTGTTCTTCCGTTTCTCATTATCTCGGTACGCGTTTTCGGAAAAAAATGCGTATTCTCAGTCATAAGTTAATGGAGAAAAGCGCCCAGGTTTCCCGTTATCTTAATGAATCAATCTCCGGTTTGGTTTTGATAAAGGCCTTTGCCACAGAGAAAAATGAAACAAAGAAAATATATAATTCCCTCAAGGATTCGGTAGACGCCAGTGTAGAACAAAATGTGATTAATTCTTTTTCCCAGTTTATCATCGGCCTGGTAACCGCAGCCGGCACGACGTTAATTCTCTGGTATGGAGCCCGTGAAATTATTGCCGATCGTTTAACCATCGGCGGCTTTGTTGCATTTAACGGCTACCTTGCTAAATTATACGGTTCGGCGCAATTTCTCACCCAAATAAATATACATCTGCAATCATCATTCGCTGCTTTGGAGCGGGTCTTCGCTCTTTTTTCGATAATCCCGGAAGACGAGCGTGACAATGAGAAAAGAAAATAAAAGAACTTAAGGGTCGAGTGGAGTTTTCCAATGTCTCTTTTTCCTATAATCATGCCCCGGTTCTCAAGGATATCAATTTTAAGGCAAATTCCGGAGAGATGATCGCCATAGTCGGCCCCACCGGGGCAGGTAAGAGCACGCTGGTTAATTTGATAATCAGTCTCTATAAGCCCCAAAAAGGACAGATATTGTTCGATGGTATGGATATTTCCGATATCAGCCTTGAATCCTTGAGGCAAAGAATAGGAATAGTATCACAGGAAACATTTTTATTCGATGACACTATCGGCACTAATATCAAATACAGCCGGATTGATGCCGATGATGCTGAAATAATCGCCTCAGCCAAAGCGGCCATTGCTCATGAATTTATCAGCAAACTTGAAAAAGGTTATGATACAAAGATCGGTGAACGCGGCGTTCGGCTTTCCATCGGTCAGAAGCAAAGATTGTCAATTGCCAGGGTACTGCTCAAGAACCCGGATATTCTCATATTTGACGAACCGACTTCCGCTCTGGATGCGATCACGGAAAAAGCGATTAAAGATACGATCTTCAATAAATCATTGGGGAAAACAACCTTCGTTATCGCTCACAGGCTTTCCACTGTAACCGCAGCGGACAAGATTATCGTTCTGGACAAAGGGATAATTCAGGGGATTGGTTCCCATACAGAACTGTTAAAAAGAAACAGGATGTATGCCAAAATGTGTGAAGAACAATCCTTGGAGAAATAAAATACCGATTGCCTTTATATGGATACATGGATGCCGCTTTCAGCCCTCTGATCCCACTTTATACAATTAATTGTGATCTCGGATTGCCATGCTAATGAGCAATAAGACCACCTGTAAAACAAAAACATTAAAATGCATGGAACCCGAGACCCGTCAGGGAAGACATATGTATAGCTCTAACGATATCCTCGGAATATAATAGTCCCGTCAGGGACGAAATAGAATTTCTCCACCCCATCCTATCTCCCAATAATATCGAAAATATATGTTGACAATGGGGAGTGGTGAACGTATATTGTGTTACGGATTTTAGATTTTTCGCACTTGTTGCTACACATTCAAGAATTATATTACCGTCAGGAAGGAATTATCATGAAAATCCGGCCCGCTTTCCTGCTTCCCGCGTTCCTGGCCTTGATCTGCCCCCTCACGGCACAGACGCCGAATGCGGAGGCTCCATCCGACACGATACATATCAGCTACCGCTTCAAACCGGTTATCGTCACCGCCACAAAACTGAAAAACGCCCGGCGTGATCTGGCCGCCAGCATCTCGGTCCTCTCGTCACGCGACCTGGAGATGGCAGGGAGCAGCTCGGTGCTCAGCAGCCTGCAGCAGGAGGTTCCCTCATTCTATCTCACAGAGTGGGGCGTCATGGGATTCGGAGTGGCCGGCGTATCGGCGGGCAAAATCTCCCTGCGGGGAGTCGGCGGCGGCGCCAACACCAATGTACTCATCCTCCGGGACGGCCGTCCGGATTTCATGGGGTTGATGGGCTGCACCATCGCCGATGAATTTACCAGTGACGGAATCGAGCGGGTTGAAGTGATCCGCGGGCCCGGTTCCTTTCTCTACGGAACCAACGCCACCGGCGGCGTCATCAACCTCATTCCCCGTAGGCGGGATAAAGAGGGATTCGAGACGACGTTCTCGCTGGGAGGCGGATCGTACCAGTCCCGCTCCTATTCCCTCGCCCACGGCGGTAAAGTCGGCAGTTTCGATTATTATCTGACGGCAAACCAGCGTCAGACGGAGGGCCACCGGGAGAACGCCGATTACCGGGGACGTCATTATACCTTCCACGCGGGTTACAACCCCAACCGGCGCCTCCAGCTGGATATGAATGCTAATATGGCGGACATCTATCTGCTGGATCCGGGCCCGGTCAGCGCGCCGCGGGATGATAATTGGTATGACATCCTTCGCGGCGGCGGCGACGTCAATCTGATCTACAATGGCCCCCTGGGAGAGACCAATCTGAAGCTGCACGCCAATTTCGGCAAGCATAGATTTTTCGACGGCTGGCGCTCCCGGGACCGGCTCCTGGGCGCTATGGTGTATCATAATACCGCCCTGGTCTCCGGAAACAAGACAACCCTCGGCTTCGACATCAAACGGTACGGGGGCAGCGCGGTGGACAGCACTTCCGACTACGGCTCCATCTTTCTCTCGGAATACGCGCCCTATATTCACAGCCAACAGCTTCTGCTGGGGCATCTCATCGTGAGCGGCGGTCTGCGGGCCGAGCATCACCAGCTCTTCGGCTGGGAGATGCTGCCGAAAGTGGGGATCGTCCTGCATCCGGTTTCAGCCTACGCGCTCAGGTTCTCGGCGGCCAAGGGCTTCCGCAGCCCTTCCATCCGTGAACTCTATTTCTGGATGCCGGCCAATGACCAGCTGAGCCCGGACCGAGTCAATAATATCGAGGTGGGCGCCTCGGGACGGACCGGCTCCTTTCTGTATTGGGAAGCGACTCTCTTCCGCACCAAGGGGAGCAATCTCATTCAGCTCAGCGGTCCGCCGCCGCGCTGGCTGAATTCAGGCAGCTACGTGCACACCGGCTATGAACTGGTGCTGCACTGCACGCCGGCCCGCTGGGTTCAGTTCGGCGGTTCCTGGTCCGACATCGATCTGGATCCCAATGCCTACAACATTCCGGCCAGAAAGCTCACCCTCAACGCCCGGCTGCAGTATTGGGGGTATGTGCTGGATACCCGCTTCCGTCTTCTGAAGGATATCGTGGGCGCTGATTTCCCCGGACCCAGTCCGGCGCCGGTGCTTCATCCTCTTGCTGATTATTCGGTTCTGGATATCACCATGCTGGCCCCGCTGCCCGGGAGGCTGGAGGTAAAGTGTTCTTTGAACAACCTGCTGGATGCCAGATACGAGGCCATGTACGGCTATCCCATGCCCGGCCGGAATATCAGTCTGGATCTGCGGTATAAAATTCTATGAATAGTTTTACGCGGATAACAACTCTGGGAGGCATGTTCGTCTCCCTGGGGATATCCATCCCGCTTCTTTTTCACGGCCTCGGGCTGGGGGCGCTCCTGCTGCCCATGTTCTGGCCCATCGCCGTCTGCGGCTTTTATCTCGCGCCCGGAGCCGCGGTGCTGGTGGGAATATTCACTCCCGTTCTCTCATCGCTCCTGACCGGTATGCCGCCGCCGCCCATCCTGTATAAAATGATCCTGGAACTGGCCCTCCTGGGCTGGATAGTCTCGCTGACGAGAAACCGGTACGCGGCCGGGTATTTCGTTCCCCTGCTGATCGGTCTGACAGCGGCCCTGCTGGGAGGCCTGGCGGGTGCCGTCCTCCTCGCACCCATTCTGGGTCTGCCCGCGGCCTTCTACAGTCTGGCCAATCTGCTGTCCAGCCTGCCGGGAGTCGCACTCATGCTCATTGCACTGCCCCTGCTTCTGAGAAAACTGCATACGGCGGTTCCCGCGCCTGAAAGAGGCGGCAATGTCTAGGGAGCACCGTGACTATTTTAACCGGCTGGCCGGGGAGTGGGATGAGCTCATGGCAGATGATCCCCGTCTGCAGCGGTACATGGCGGACTTTGTGTCTCAGGGTCAGTATGTGCTGGATCTGGGGGCCGGCACGGGCAGAGTGAGCCGCCATCTGACTGAGCTGGTGGGGAACACCGGGTTGGTTGTAGTGGAGGACATCGCGGAAGAGATGCTGCGGGAAGGCGGGAGAAAACTGCATGAGCGTCTTCTCAGGCTCTGTGACGATGCCTGTACGCTGGCCCTGCGCCCAGCGGTGTTCCACCGGGTAATCTGTTATTCCGCCTTCCCTCACTTCACGGATAAACTCGCCGCCCTGGAAGAGATGCGGCGGGTTCTGCTCCCGGGCGGGCGGCTGCTGATCCTGCACACGGATTCAAGCAGCACACTGAACCAGTTCCATGCCTCCCTCCCTGAACCGGTCTGTTACGACCTGCTCCCCGGTCTTTGGGAAATGGAACAGCTTCTGAAACAAAGCGGATTGATCCCGCTTTCCCTCCAGGACCGGGAAGGCCTCTATCGGGCCGAAGCCGGCAAGCCTCATCGTTGATCCCAGACAACGACATACATTTCAATTACATCAGCGTCTTTTAGCAGCAATAAAGTGGGAAATTTTTATTGTATATGCCGAAAAAAATGGTCATATTTAATCGAAGCTTTTGCGGCTTCCCCCTTTCTGATCACTTGTTTACTATGCCATGAGGAGGTGCCATGCGCACACAAAAGCTGACAGTGATGTTTTTCCTCGTTGTATTAATAGTGCCGGGAATCTCCCGGGCTCAATCAAGGAGCAATGCCTTCCACTGGGGCCTGGACCAGCGTTCCCGTTATGAATACTGGGACAATGCCATAGGACTGGACAGAAACGCGGACACGGGTCAATCGTTTACCCGCCACCGCAACCGTATCTGGTTTGACTTGCAGGCCTCCCCCGCTCTGCGCCTCTATACCCGCATCACTAATGAATTCCGTTTTTACTTTAAGCCGGAGAGGGATTTTACCATACACGAAATATTCTTCGACAATCTCTTCTTTCAATGGGATCTTCCCTTCCGGAAACCGGTGACCCTGACCGCCGGACGCCAGGATATCATGTTCGGGGAGGGCTTCCTGGTCATGGACGCACATCCCCTGGACGGTTCCCGTTCCGGATACTTCAACGCCCTGAAACTGACGATCTCCCCCGCTGCCAATCAAACGCTGCTGCTGTTCGCCAGCGCCCAGCCCCGGGTGGACGACTGGCTCCCGCTGCTGAATTCTCAGGATCAGCCCATGACGGAACAGCAGGAGACGGCGGCCGGCATCCAGTATCAGATCAACAATAAAAAATCCCTGTGGGAAATCTACTTTCTGGCCAAAAAAGAGGATGAAACCGACGCCTGGCCCGAACAAATCGTCCGGACCCTCGGCCTTCGGCGCAGCGTGTCTTTCGGGAAGGGTTGGAGTTTCACCGGCGAGGGAGCCTGGCAGAGCGGCCGTCACGCCTCCAGCCGGCTCGCGGCCCTGGGGGGTTACGCCTATCTGGACTACCGCTTCATCAACGGGAAGAGGCCCAAAACGCTGCGCCTGGGGACCATCTATCTTTCGGGAGACGATCCGGCCAGCTCGACCTACACCACCTGGGACCCCCTCTTCTCCCGCTGGCCCAAGTGGAGTTTTTCCTACATCATGGCTCTCATCCCCGAAACGGGCCGGGTGGCCTACTGGACCAATATGAGCTCCGTCTACACCGCCTTGCTGGCCCGGCTCAACCGTTCCCTGGATCTGCAGGTGCATGCCTACGCCCTCTTCGCGCCCCAGGCCGGAGACTCCGGCAATCCTCTCATCGGGGGCGGCACCCGGCGGGGACTGCTTCTGGTGACCCGTCTTGGATGGACGCTGAACCGCCACCTGCGGGGTCACCTGTTCTGGGACGTCTTCACCCCCGGGGATTACTACTTTGCGGGCGCGGATTCCTACAACTATCTGCATGTTGAGCTTGATTATACACTCTGAGGAGGAGGTGAGCGATGCTGAAAATTACGGTTCTTTCCGCCTATTTTCTCTTAACAATAGTAGTGGGCATCCTGGGCCTCCGGAAAACGACGTCGTTTAAGGATTATTTTCTGGCCGGCGGCAAAGTAGGCGCCTGGATGACCGCCTTCACCTACGGCACAGCCTACTTCTCGGCGGTGCTGTTCATCGGGTTCGCCGGCAAGGTAGGCTGGGGATTCGGCTACTCCGCCCTCTGGATTATGGTGGGAAACAGCCTGCTGGGAGTGCTGGCTGTCTGGCTGCTTATCGGACCCCGGGTTAAAAAAATGTCGCAGGAGCATGGTATCTACACCATGAGCGAGTACCTGAGTGTCCGCTACCGCAGCCCCTTTCTCAAACTCTTCTCCTCTGTCGCCGTGTTTGTCTTCTTCATTCCCTACTCGGCGGCCGTCTTTATGGGCCTCAGCTACCTGTTCCGCTCCAACTTCGGCATCGATTACTCCCTGGCCCTTCTCTTTATGGGGCTCTTCACCGCCGTCTATCTGGTCCTGGGCGGGTACCGCTCCATGACCGTCATCGATCTCTTTTTCGGATTTTTCATGACAGCGGGCGTGGTCATCCTCCTGGCCGGCACCATCAGTCATGGAGGCGGGCTGGCCCGGATCACTTCCAGCCTCAGAGCCATCGATCCCCGCCTCACCGGGGCGGTGGGCCCGCCGGGCCTGTGGCCCCTCTTTTCCCTGGTATTCCTCACCAGCGTGGCTCCTTTCGGCATGCCCCAGCTGGTGCAGAAATTCTACGCCATAAAGGACAGGAGGGCCATCCGCGTCGGCACCATCGCGTCCACCTTCTTTGCCGTACTGGTGGTTGGCACAGCCTACTTCACCGGTGCCACCACCCGCATTTTTCTTTCGCCCGAAACAACGCCGGGGGCCTTCCATAACGGCGCTCCCGTGTACGATGCCCTCATGCCCGAATTCATTGCCCGGATCATTCCGGAATCCCTTTCGGTCATCATCCTGCTGTTGGTGCTGGCCGCTTCCATGTCGACCCTGGCGGCTCTGGTGCTGGTATCCAGTTCCGCCGTGGCCAAGGATATCTACGCCGGCTTCATCAATAAGAAGGTGGCGGACCGCCCGCTCACCCTGCTGATGCGTTTCTGTTCCGCCTTTTTCATTCTGCTTTCAGTCGTCCTGGCCTGGTTCAGACCGACAACCATCGTGGCCATCCTGGGCATCTCCTGGGGTGCCATCGGTTCGGTCTTCCTGGGGCCCTTTATCTGGGGATTGTTCTGGAAGCGGGCCGGCAGGGCCGGCGCCATCGTGTCATCCCTGGGCGGCTTGGCCGTCTGCATCGCCCTCTATGCCGGGGGACTCTCCTCTCCCGAGGCCGGCACCATCGGCATGCTGGTCTCCCTGACCCTCAATCCGCTGGTCAGCATCTTCTTCCCGGCAAAATCCTGAATACCAAGAAAGAGAAAGGATGATCATGTCACGTGTACCCGTTTTACTGAAAAAATCCCTCTTCCTTATTCTGGGAACGCTCCTGCTTGCCGGCTCTCTTGCGGCCCAGCAGAAGCCCCTCACCCTGACCGATATCATGAAATTCAAGGAGATCAGCCGGACGGCCCTGAGCCGTGACGGGGAATGGGCCGCCTACTCCACCCGTCCCGGCCGCGGTGACGGAGAAGCCGTCATTCTCAGCCTGAACGGCGAGGCCTCCTACACACTCGCCAGGGGCGGAGCGATCACCTTTTCCGATGACGCATCCTGGGCCGCCGTGGAGCTTCTTCCCGAATTTCAGCGGACAATCAACACGAAAAAGGGCGAAGCGGCCCCTGAAAAGGGAGTGATCCTGATGCGGACTGAAACGGGAGACACAACTCTGTTCCACCGGGTGGCTTCCCGGGCCTTCAGCGCTGACTCCCGCTGGCTGGCGCTGCTCTTCTCCCCTCCGGACGGGGAAAAGAAAAAATCCGAGAAAAAGAAATGCGGCACGGATCTCCTGCTGGTGAATCTGGATTCATCCCTGCGCAGGAGGATACCCTCCGTCACCGAATACGCCTTTGACAGCACCTCCTCCTGGCTGGCCTGCGCCGTCGAGGACACCTCCGGTGAGGAAAACGGCCTGTACGCGCTTCCCCTGTCCCAGGCGGAAGAGAGCCCCCGGGTTCTGCTGAAGCGGACCAAGGGACGGGTATCGAATCTATCCTGGGATACCCAGGGCGGGACCCTCGCCTTTCTGGCCGCCGATCTGGACGACAGCGGCGGGGAGAAAGAGACCTGTGTGGGATTATGGCACAGCGGCGCCACCGGGGCGGACATCGTCATCCGGCATGAGGCGGGTCCGGCGGGCTGGGTCGTCTACCATAAAAACCGCCTCACCTGGTCCCGGGACGGGAAACGGCTCTTTCTGGGACTGAAACCGCAGTCCCAGATCCCTCCGGAAAAAGAGGAGGCCGATTCCACCGCCGTCTACGATATCGATTCCATTCTGCGGGAGCGGGGCGTGGACGTCTGGCACTGGAACGACGATTACATCAATCCCCAGGAGAAAAAAATGTGGCCCCGGGAAAAGGACCGCACCTACCTCGCCGTCTACTATCCGGGCCCGGGCCGGCTTGTCCCGCTCGCCGATGAAACCGTGCCGAATGTCTCCATTCCGGACAATTCCCGCTTTGCCCTGGCCCGTTCCAACCTGCCCTACCGCAAATTAATAACCTGGTATGGAAACCTGGATGACATCTACCTCATCGACCTGAAGACAGGGGCAAAGAAACTTGTCGCGGCGAGACAGATGTATAACGCGGACCTCTCCCCCGGCGGCAGGTACGTCGCCTATTATGCCAATAAGAACTGGTATCTCTATGACGTCCGCGAAGGGACGGCCCGTAATCTGACCAAAGGGATCACAACACCCTTTTACAACGAGGATCATGACTACCCCGAACCGGCCCCCGGCTACGGCCTGGCCGGCTGGACCCAAAAGGACGAGTGGGTGCTTATCTATGATAAATACGACTTGTGGAAATTCTCGACCGCTGACGGCCGGGCCGTGAATCTGACCGGCGGCTACGGCCGGCAGAACGGTTACACCTTCCGGGTGGTGCAGATGGATCCCCGCAGCCGGGCCCTGCCCTCCCGGGGGGACCTGCTCCTGCGGTCCTACCAGAACCAGCGGAAAAACTTCGGCTTCTACCGCACCGATATTTCCAAAGCGAATGTTGAAAAAGTCCTGGAGGAAGATAAAAAATTCGATTTTCTGGCCAAGGCTGAGAAGTCCGACACCATCCTCTATACCCGGCAGGACTACAGGGAATTCCCCGACCTCTGGGTAAGCGACGTGAATTTCGAACATCCCCGCCGCATCAGCCTGGTCAATCCCCGGATAGCGGATTTCGCCTGGGGCACGGCTGAGCTAGTGCACTGGGACAGTGAGGACGGCATCCCCCTGGACGGCGTCCTGATAAAACCGGGCAACTATGAGCCGGGAAAACGCTACCCCGTCCTGGTCTATTACTACCGCTTCTTCTCCCAGCGGCTGCACGAGTTCAACCAGATGGTAATCAACCACCGGCCCAATTTCCCCTACTACGCCAGCAACGGCTATGCCGTCTTCCTGCCGGACATCCGTTTCGAAATCGGCACCCCCGGACCCTCCGCGGTCAAATGTCTGGTGCCTGGCGTGCAGAAGCTCATCGATATGGGGATCGCCGATCCCAAGGGCGTCGCCCTGCACGGCCACTCCTGGTCCGGCTACCAGACCGCCTTTGTGATAACGAGGACTGATATGTTCGCCTGCGCTGTCGCCGGCGCTCCGGTCTCCAATATGACCAGCGCCTATTCCGGCATTCGCTGGGGATCGGGACTGGCCCGTCAGATGCAGTATGAGCAGTCCCAGAGCCGCATCGGTGCCAGTCTCTGGGAACGGCGGGATCTCTACATCGAGAACTCTCCCGTCTTTTTCGCGGACCGGATCCACACGCCGCTGCTCATCATGTTCGGCGACAAGGACGACGCCGTTCCCTGGTATCAGGGCATCGAGCTCTACCTGGCCATGCGGCGGCTGCGGAAGGACTGCGTTTTTCTGGAATACCGGGATGAGCCGCACCATCCCCAGAAATACGCCAATAAACTGGATTATACCATCAGGATGAAGGAATATCTGGATCACTACTGTAAAGGCGCTCCGGCTCCGGAATGGCTGAAAAAAGGCGCACCCTACCGGGGCCAATAGACCATCCGGACGGGGAGAAGAGCAGGAAAAAATCCTTGCAAACGTTTAGTATATAAAGTATATTCATAGTCTGAGTTTTCAGCGAGAATCGCGGCTAAAGCCGGCCCATATATACTATTTCTTTGATAAAAAGGGCAGGATTGACACCGCTATCCCCCTCATCGGTTCCACGGGCCTTATGAGGGGAAGAAGACGCCCGTGGAAGTGAGGAGATTCGTATGGGTAGAAAAAACACATTCAAGACAATTTTAATCTTTCTTCTTCTCATCTGGGCCGCCTATGCTCTCTGGCCCAGTCTGAAGCTGTGGACCATGGGCTCCCCTGAACGGCAGCAGCTGAATCGGGAAGGGAAACTGGTAACCATGGAAAAGAAGGCCATTCACATGGGCCTCGACCTGCAGGGCGGCATCTACCTGGTATACGAGGTAGATTTCCCGGAACTGATCAAGCAGCTGGCGCGCAGCACCGATGAACAGCTGGATTCACTGCTGCAGCAGTGCCGGGAAGAAATGAACGTGAGCAGCGAGCCCTTCCTGGATATCCTGCAAAAGAAGACCGAAGCGGATAATATCCGCTTGAACCGCTACTGGGGGGACCGGGGCGACACGGATGAGAAGGTACTGCAATTCATGCGGACCCAGGCCTCCAGCGCCGTGGACCGGGCCCTGCGCAAGCTGCGCAACCGTATCGACCGTTTCGGTGTTTCCGAACCCAATATCCAGCGTCAGGGAGCGCGCCGTATCATCATCGAACTGCCGGGCGTCATGGATCCGGAGCTGGCCAAGCAGCGCATCGGCCAGACCGCTCTCTTGGAACTGAAGATCCTGGTGGACGCGGAGACCTACCAGCGCACCCTGGAAAAGATCGACCGGGAAGTGGTCAAAATGCGGTCTGGCGGCGACACGACGAAAATAGCGGCCGCTGAAACAGACACGACAAAACAGATAGACCAGAAAGCGAGCAAGGACAAGGTGATCAGCGTGAACGACCTCTTCGGAGAAACCACCAAAGCTCAGGGAGACACCGCGGGTCAGGATACCTCTCTGCTGGTGGACGAGCAGCTTTTCGAGGAAAATCCCTTCATGTCCCTGCTGCGCACCACCGGACAGCCGGGCCGCGAAGTAATCGTTCCCGAAGAAAACAAAGCCGCGGTCGACAGAATTATCAGCAAACCGGAAATTCAGGCGCTGCTGCCCGAGGGAACCCAATTCCTCTGGGGCGCCGAACCGTTCCAGCTGGGAGACAAATCATACCGCTATCTCTATCTGCTGAAAAAGAAGGCGGAGCTTACCGGACAATATCTTACCGAGACCAGGGTGGTGATCTCCAGCGATCCCCAGTATGCCGGGCTGCCCGAGGTGCATTTCACCCTGAACCGGGAGGGCGCCAGAATATTCTCCCGGGTAACCGCCGCCAACACCAAGAAATTCCTGGCTATCGTTCTGGACGACCGGGTCATGTCCGCGCCCCAGATTCAGGGGAAAATCCCCAACGGGCGCAGCCGCATCACCGGAATCGGGACGATGCAGGAGGCCCAGGACCTCTCCATCGTCCTGGAAGTGGGCGCCCTTCCCGCGCCTATTCAGATCGTGCAGGAAAATCAGGTCGATCCGACTCTGGGAAATGATTCCATCCGCATGGGCAGCTATTCCGCCCTTATCGGACTGGCCATCGTCATTCTCTTCATGGCGGTCTACTACCGCCTGGCCGGCCTCATCGCCGACCTGGCCCTGATGCTCAATCTGGTGCTGCTCATGGCCGTGCTGGCCCAGTTCGGATTCACCTTGACTCTCCCCGGCGTTGCCGGAATAATACTGACCGTGGGTATGGCCGTCGACGCCAATGTGCTGGTATTCGAGCGTATCCGGGAAGAGCTGCGTACCGGCAAGACGGTGCGTGCTTCCATCGATGCCGGCTACTCCCGGGCCTTCCGCACCATTTTCGATGCCAACTTGACGACGCTCTTCACCGCTCTGGTCCTCTACCAGTTCGGAACGGGCCCGGTGCGCGGATTCGCGGTCACGCTGTCCATCGGTATTGTGGTGAGCATGTTCACGGCTCTGGTTGTGACCCGGGTGATCTTTGACGGCATGACGGGACGAAGGACATTAACCAGCCTCAGTATATAACCAGGCCGGCTAGCATGAGTCTGGATGAAAGAAAGGGATAGATATGCAGTTTTTTCAAACACCATCAATAGATTTCGTCGGTAAACGGCGTTTCGCGTACTTGATTTCAGGAGCCCTTATCCTCCTGTGGCTGGTTACCGCGGTTTTTCTTGGCGGGCCCAATATGGGAATCGACTTCAAGGGTGGCACGGAAATCATCTTCAAGTTTCACGATCCGGTCACCATGGGCCAGCTGCGGGACGCCATGGACAACTCTGGGCTGGGGAATACCGAGATCCGGCATTTCGGCTCTTCTGATGAATACCTTATCTACGTGGAGCAGCAGAAAGAAGCCAGTGTGGCTGAGATCGAAGAACAGGTAAAAACGACCATCAGTGAAGCGCTTCCCAATGTTCATTTTACGGTCCGTAAATCCGACAACGTGGGTCCCAAGGTCGGCCAGGAACTGCGCCGGGCGACCATCATGGCCGTACTCGTCTCCCTGCTCCTAATCCTCATCTATGTCGGCTGGCGCTTCGAATTTATTTTCGCCGTGGGGGCTATCGCCGCGCTCTTCCATGACATTCTCATCACCCTGGGTATTTTCAGCCTGATGAATTTCGAGCTCTCCCTCAAGGAAATCGCTGCCTTTCTCACCATCGTGGGATACTCCCTCAACGACACCATCGTAGTCTACGACCGCATCCGGGAAAACCTCAAAGTCATGCGCAGCGATGATTTGTCACATATTATTAACGCCAGCATCAACCAGGTGCTGAGCAGAACGGTCATCACCTCTTTGACGACCTTTATCGTGGTGCTCATCCTCTTCATTTTCGGCGGGGAAGTAATCAAGGGCTTCGCCTTCACCATGCTGGTTGGTATCGTAGTGGGAACATACTCTTCCATCTTCGTGGCCAGCAGCCTGGTGCTCGAATGGCAGATGAAGCACGGCGGCAAAAGACGGCTGCGGATGAGCAAGAAGAAGCTGTAAACCCGGTGGGGATGAATCGAACGAGGAGGCTCGCCATGGAATTTTCCGAACATGAAAAAAACGGCGTGATCGTCATTACCATCAATGGGGACATGGTCGGCGGGCCGGGTGCCCGTCAGCTAACTGAGCAATTGCGTTCTCATATTCAGTCCGGCGCCAAGAACTTTATTCTCAATATGGAAAAGGTGCATTTCATCAACAGCTCGGGATTGGGGATTCTCATCGGGGGATTATCCACCGTGCGCGAGGGAGGCGGCAACCTCAAACTGCTGAATGCCGGAAAAAAAATCATCGACCTGCTGCGCATCACCAAACTTGAAGGCGTGTTCGAAGTGTACCAGAGCGAGGAAGAGGCCCTTGCCGGATTCTAGAAAAACATATCCCGTTCGTCTCATCCTGGGCATGCAGTGGGGCGACGAGGGCAAGGGAAAAATCGTCGACCTCCTGGGTGAGGGGACCCAGATCGTGGCCCGCTACCAGGGGGGGCACAACGCGGGTCACACCGTCCGCTTCGATGACGAGACCTTCATCCTTCATCTCATTCCCACCGGCATCCTCAGGTCCGGCACGCTCTGTCTCATCGGCAACGGGGTGGTTATCGATCCGGATGCCCTGCTGGGGGAAATGCAGGAGCTGGAAAAGCGCAACGTCCGGGTGGAGGGCCGCGTCAAGATCAGCCGTTACGCCCATTTCATTCTCCCCTATCACGTTATCCTGGAAAAATGTCTGGAAGAACGGGGTGAGTCCGGCCGGATCGGCACCACCGGCCGGGGCATCGGTCCGGCCTACGCGGACAAGATCTACCGCCTGGGCATCCGGGTCGAGGACGTGCTGGATGAGGATCGTCTGAAGCATAAGGTGGACAGGGCCGTCCTGGAGCACAACCATCTGCTCTCCTCGGCCTACGGGGCCGAAGAGGTAGCGGCGGCGGAGGTGCTGGACTCTCTCCTCAGATTCAGGGACAGGTTCCGGGACAGCATCGTGGATGTTTCGGGCTACCTGCACCGCGCCTGCCGGGAGGGCAAGAGCATTCTCATCGAGGGCGCCCAGGGCACCCTGCTTGATGTGGATTTCGGCACCTATCCTTTCGTGACCTCCAGCCACACCATCATCGGCGGAGCCAGCAGCGGTCTGGGTCTGCCCATCCGCAAGATCGACAAGGTGATCGGCGTGGCCAAGGCCTACACCACCAGGGTCGGCAACGGCCCCTTCCCCACCGAGCTTACCGATGACATGGGCGATTTTCTGCGCAAGGCGGGCAGCGAGTTCGGCGCCACCACGGGCCGGCCCCGGCGCTGTGGCTGGTTCGACGCGGTGGTGGTCAGCTTCGCCATCAAGATCAACGATGTGGACTACATCGCGCTGACGAAACTGGACGTGCTGGACGACCTGGACGAGATCAAGATCTGCACCGGCTACACGGTCGGCGACGAGGTCATCGGCGACTGGACCGAGACCTGCGCCTACTGGGAGGATGTGAAACCGGTGTACGAAACTATGCCCGGCTGGAAGCAGAGCCTGGCGGGCATCAGCAGTTTCGAGGAGCTGCCGGAAGCGGCCAGGAACTATATCGGCAGGCTGGAGGAGCTCTGCGGCGTGCCTATGGGAATCATCTCCGTTGGCTCCGGGCGGGAGGAAACGATCATGCGCGGGGACCTGTGATCGACCCTGAAAGATTGTGTTTTTAGTATTGACTTTGATGAATTGATTTATTACTTTAACTGCTCAATTTTGTGGGATGTTCTTTGTTCTTTCTTTTGATAATATGAGGGTGTAGCTCAGCTGGTAGAGCAACGGCCTTTTAAGCCGTGGGCCCAGGGTTCGAGCCCCTGCACCCTCACTTGATAATATTTTTTCAGCTTTGTCAGCGCCTATGGCTCAACTGGTGGAGCAATCCCGATTCTCTTTATCGGGATAGGTTCAGTATGGATTTGTTCAGTGGCATTTTTTTTGCGCCTATAGCTCAATTGGTAGAGCAACGGACTCTTAATCCGTAGGTTCAAGGTTCGATTCCTTGTGGGCGCACGATTAAGTATCAGAAGTAAAGCTCCTTTTTTTAGAAGGAGCTTTTTCTTTATGAGGTTCGATTGAGAGATTCCGCGATAGAACCGCGGCTTCTCTCTTAAACTCACCGGTCAGGCTGCGCCTGCCCTTCGCCGCCTGACGGCGGTCAGCCGTTTGATCCTTGTGGGCGCACATGTCTTGCATCGAAAATAGCTCTTTTTAA
The DNA here is from genome assembly GCA_964621645.1 of uncultured bacterium. Classification (GTDB taxonomy): domain Bacteria; phylum Zhuqueibacterota; class QNDG01; order QNDG01; family JAGLOF01; genus CAZUMH01. The sequence goes on along the minus strand of CAZUMH010000012.1, from coordinate 82 downwards.
AAAGAAGGGCTATTTTTTTATGCTGGCATAGGGTAATCACCCTATATCCGCCTCACCCACCGGCCGTTTCAGGCAGAATTCC
>CAZUMH010000011.1:0-49889 GCA_964621645.1 uncultured bacterium | reverse complement strand
TCTGCTTGGATAATATCTCGTATATACTCTTGTTCTGCTTGACTTAAAGAACCGAATGTCCCTGGATACATCCTCGAAGCATAATCACTATCAATCCAATATACATAACCACCTTCTGAGCGGTCTTTGCTTGCGTTTTGAAAGTCAATACCTCTTAATCCGTGGGCGGGGGCTGCAGCATTGTACATAACTGCTTCCTGTGCTCACTCCCTGAACAACTCAGGGGATACTGCTTTATCTGCAGGTGCATTAGTTAAGCCGTTATAGGTTGTGACCATAAGGCCAGCAGGTAGTCCCCAGTCTTGTGCCATTGGGGTTTTCTGATAGGTTGTTTCAAAGGTGTTGACTGTGTCAGGGCTTACAGCCCAGGCAGATACTGCTACTGAATCAGTTGGTTCGACCTGCACATCAATCAATCCATTGTCTGTTGCATACTCCTTGCCGTTTATCATAACTCGTCCGTGCTGTAATATCTCCAGGGTTTGGTTATCAACAACATGCGCTAGAAAATCAGTCATCTCTTTGACATCAACATAGACTGTTCCAGATGCCTCTGTACCATGAGGAGCTACAGCTGTTATGTTCAAGGGCAGTAATCCATAATCAGAACTGTTAACATCCTTGTCAGTTGTAATCACAAGGTTATTTCCCTGTTTATCTGTGTACATGACACTGTTTCCTGAGCTTATGTCAACGGATTGCAACCCGTAATTTCCCTGAACCAATGAATCGATAGACACAACCAAGCCAGAATCCTCTTTTGTTGAAACATTGCCGCCAAAATTAATCGGCTCATTAGCAGTAGCATAGATTGTAGTATCATTAACTAAATGAACTCGAATATCCTGGTCCTCAAATTCCTTGGGATTTGCCTGGCTTCGAAGCTGGATAAAATACGTTACTCCGTTGGTGCTTGCTTTTTCAGTTTTGTAACTATCTAGAACAGGGATATTTGAATCTATTGGTGATAAGTCACCCAATACCCTGCCTTGTGCATTATAGTTGACTTTAGTACTTGTTTGTCCATTGCCCTGGAGTATGACTGCTTTCTCAGTCACTGCCTTGCCATCAACCATTGCCCGAATAATATACACCCCTGCCGGCAGGTCAAGACCTGCGGCAGCCACTGCATGATGGCCGGCTAGCTTAGGGCCATAATCTCGAGAATCTACTTCTCTGCCCAATATATCATAGATTCCTACTGTGACGTTTGATTGTTTTGGAAGTCCTATTTGTATGTTAAAATCATTAACTGTCGGATTAGGATATGGAGCACTTAACTCAAAAGTAGCAGGATATGTTGGATTATCGATGACAGGCGTGTTCAGTCCTTCTACAGTTGCCTTGTTGCCCACTACAGTCATAGGGTACTGCTGTCCTGTGGCAGAATCCACTGCAGTTGCTTTAAAGTCCGAAGCGTCATCCCCATTTGGATAATCCACAAATACAGTCAAATCTGCTGTGGTAACCGTCGACAGAGTATCGTTTTCACTGGTTTTTGTGTTGGTACTGCAATCCTGGGCGGTCAGAATCCTGACGGTAAACAGGAACATCACCAGGAAAAGGTATGCAAGAAATCTCTGAATAGCTCGATAGTTGATCGTGGACATTTGTTTCGCCTCCCCATCATGAAAGCGAATGATTGAATAAAACGTGCGACGCACCTCCAAGGTGCGTCGCACGTAAACTCATGACGACATCTATAGACGTGCCCGTGACCTTCGAGGTCCGTGTGGCATGGAACTTCTCCCATGCTGATATAATTCTACAAGATCATTATAAATATACAAAAAACACGTAAGGTTGTCATAATCTGAATCTCCTGACTCCTTTGGATGGTATACAGTATTTCTCGAACTTTTCCGGCGATTCAGCAAGTATTTTTCTTCGATAGCGTTGGGCTGTCTTTGCTTTGATATGCTGGAGTATCTTCGCGGTCTGATATTTCTCCTTTTTCGGGAATAGTAAAAGATGTACATGATTGGGCATTAAAACATATGCCCATATTTTAAAGTCGAGTTGAATTCTGGCGGCCGCTAATTGTTCAAGAAATAAAACACATACTGCGGTATCATTTAGATAATTATTTCCGTGATAGCATGAAAATATCAATTCATGTGCATGAAATGGGATATCGTAATGGTTAACTTTTCTGCGATGTGGTGATCCGATTTCACTCATCCTTGAGTTAACGCTGTGCAGGCATGGGACAAGTCCCCTGCCACACGATAATTAGTTTGATCACTCTTGGGGCCGCGAGTCGTCACCGCTGGAGTTCTTGCCATAAAAGATACGATATGACAGGAATGGAATCAACAGAAAATTCATTACAAAACAAAAACGTGCGGCGCACCTCCAGGGTGCGTCGCACGTGAAACCGCGCGCAGTATATATCCGTCAAGTTAAATGGTTTCAGCCTTTTACGATCTTCTTCGGAAGATCATCGATCCACTTGAAAATACGGTCGAAATTCGCCTTGCTCACCTTGTACACGAGTCCGTCGCTCTGCACTTCCAGGAAATATCCGGCATCCTTCTCGTATTCCTTGCCGAAGATCACATTCTCCTGGGGCCTGTCCGGTTTTTTAAACACGATATAGTGCCCCGGCTTGTCCGTGCCGTATCGGGCCGGTTTGTTCAAATCCGCGAGGGAATTTCCGATCCCGTCCACCACCTCACTGGCATAGATGGACGTCACATCCCGCAGGAATGAATCAACCGCCTTTGTGTCCAGATCGCTTTCCTTTTTACCCTGGGCCAGCACCCAGACCTTCTTTTTCTGCCCGGCAGCGGTGGAATCATTCTTGGCAGCATCCTCTTCCCGCTCGACTTGTTTGAGGATGATCCTCTTGGCGCCGGAGACGAGGGCGATCATCTCAAGATCCTCTTTCTTCTGGTCCACGGCATGCAGATCCGCGAACCTGCGGGCGTTGAAATGCGATACCGTGTCGATGTCTCCGTACACACCCAGATCGGAGAGCAGATCCTTGTCGGTGAAATACACCTTGTCATTGCCTGAGAAGCGCACGAAACTGCTCCCCTGATCATCGGGTTTCTTGCCGATGATGAGATTAGCCATGACCTTTCCGCTTTCATCCTTGAGAAGAAAATGAATTCCTTTTGCGTCCGTTATCGCGTAGGTATCGTGATGCTTGGGATCCGTCGACCTGACCGTTCCGGTCATATCGATGGCGTCTTTGATCAAACGTTCGATCTGAGTTTTTTGCCCCTTGGCATTGAAATAGGTGGGCAAACGCCAGCCCGATTCTGTCTTGTTGAGTACCATTCGGGCCGGATCTTTGCCTCCCGTCTCCCGGTAAACCTCGATCTGTCCCACATCATCAGCCGCCACCCCAATGATGACGTTCTGAACCAGTTCCTCTATGTTCACGCTCCGGTGCCGCGGCTTGGTCACAAAAAAGATTACCAGAAGTCCGAGGAACACCGCCGCCAGAATCTTTAGATGCTTTTCTTTCATCCCTGTTCACCTCATCGTTTGCTGATTCGTTTTTTTCGCTGCACGTTGATGTATAGTCCCAGGCCGACCATTACCAGGGGAGCGAACCAGACGACAAAAGCCTTGGAGAGGGCCTTGCTGAAACTGCTCACCTCCCGGACACGTCTGGTTTGGATGTTCTTGGAACGGATGTTTATCAGTTCATCTCCCAGGGTAAGCGCATCAACGGAATTCAAGAGAAGGGCCTGATGGCTTGGGACCGCTTTCAGCACATCATTTTTAAACAGGTTGGTGCAGCCGTAGACCAGCATCTTGTTGGACTGGGCCTCGCCCGTGATGCCTGAAGAGGCCTCCGTGGTATCACTCTGCTCTCCCGGTCCCGCAGGCCAGGAAGGCATCGTCGAATCAGCCCAGGCGGAGGCAAAGGTTCCCTGAACGAGGATCCCCAGGGGCTGCTTCCGCAATATCTGATCCGGCGTAGGAGGTCTGTCATTCACCGGGCCGTAGCCGGATGCCTTGGTCGTCCAGCAATAGTTACTGGAGGTGAATAGGGTCTGGACCTTCCTATCACTCTTGTTTAACAGGTCACGGTCGAGATCCAACTTGCCGCCGTAGAGATAGAACAGTTCCGAAATTTTATTGGATATGGAAAGTTTGTTATTGATATTCTCGGCGTTTATTTTGATGATGACCGGTTTGGTGACCGGTTCCATGCGCTGCTGGCGTACCCGGAACGCGCCGAGATTGCGCATCTGATAGACGGGGATCTGGATATAGGCGGAGCTGCGATCCATGAAGATATCCTTGTCAAATTCAAACCCCCACTGCTTTGTCAGGCCGCTCAGATTCGATCCGGTGGGCATTCCCTGCAGCATATACTCTCCCGGCTGGGAGGACGGCGAGATCTGAAAATTGTACTGCTGCCCTGCCAGGATCAGGTGCACCCCCTGATGGGCCAGCTTGCTGATCTCGAAGAGCTGCCGCTGATTCAGCATGCCGTCGGCCATAACAATCATGGTCTTGATATTTTCGGGAACCGGATCGTCCTTGGTGATATTGGTGCGGGTCACGTCATATCCGGCGTCCTTGAGCAGGCTTTCCGCGTCCGAGTACATATCCGGCGGGGGCCCCTGCTGGTAGTACTGCCGGTACTGGGGCGGGATCTCGGGCTGCCCCGGATAAAAACCGATGCGGGGGCGCCGGGTATTAATGAGTTTATAAATCCGGGAAATGATGTCGTACTCAAGGCTGCCGAAACTTTCAGGCCGCACCTCTTCGATGACTTCCTCTTTGCGGTCCAGATAGGACAGGACGATGGAGGAATATACCCGTTTGATGGCGAATTCATCCTGACTGGTGCTCTGTACTCCGAATGGGATCACTCCCTTCTCGGCAAGCCGCTGGGCGATGACTTTTTTGGTGGTATGAGAAGTTTCTTCGCCCATGAGATTATTGGTATCCGCCTCTTCCTTGCTCTGGCGCAGGGCTTCCTTTTCCTCTTCAGCGGAGGGATCAAACACCTTGTACGTCATCATGCCGCCCGAAACCTGGCGCAGATCCTCCAGTTTGTCGATAACGTCCCGTTCCAGGTTCTTCCAGCGGGTGGGCATCTTTTCCGATGAAGAGACATAATAGGTCAATTCAATGGGAGCCTCCAGGCTGGAAAGAACCTTTTTCACCGATGGCGAAAGCTCGTATATCCGGTCAGCGGTCAGATCGAACCGGCCGATGTTGAAATTGCCGGATATCATATTGAGCAGCACAACGATGCCCGTCAGCAGCACCGCGCCGCTGATAAAAGTAATTAAAAACTCCTTCTTGAGATTTTTCATGATTAGTATTTCCTCCTCTCCAGTGCTCTGGCGTTCAGATAGAGAAACAAGGCGGTAAAGGACAGGAAATAGATGACGCTTCTGATATCGATCACGCCCCGTTCGATATCATTGAAATGACGCGTCACCCCGATATAATCGTAAAAAAACTCTCCCAGCCCGGGAATCCAGCCGTCGATGACCATGGGAACATACTGCCATCCGATCAGGGTGAGAAAACCGCAGGCCAGACTGGTGATGATAAGGGAAACAATCTGGTCGCTGAAGAATCCTGAGATGAAAATACCCACAGCCAGAAAGAACGCTCCCAGCATTATCGCCCCGATATAGCCTCCCGCTATGGGCCCGAAATCCGGTCTGCCCAGGATGACGAGGATGATGGGGATGGTCAGCGTTCCCGCCAGAGCCACCAGGTAGAAGGCCAGGCCGGCCAGGTATTTACCCAGAACGATATGTTCCGTGCGAATGGGCAGGGTAAGCAGCAGCTCCACTGTTCCCAGTTTGTTCTCTTCGGACCAAAGCCGCATGGAGATGGCCGGAATAAATACCAGACCGAGCACCAGCGGCAGAGTAGAAAAGAAGGATCGCATGTCGGCGTTGCCCATAAAGAAAAAGTGGAACATGTAGATGCCGGCGTTGAGCAAAATGAAGATAACACTGAAGACGTAGGCGATGGGGGAATAGAAATAGGCCTTGAATTCCCTTTTAAAGATGATCGCTATATCATTCATCGGACACCTCCTTGCTCTCGCCAGCTCCGGTCAGGCGGATGAAGGATTCCTCCAGCGAAAGCCGTTCCCGGTGGAATTCCAGCACATCCCACTTTTTCGCGCGGATGATATCGTTCAGCGCCTGGACAATGTCCTGTTTGGGATCATGGTAGAGGTGGCAGCCCACCACTCCCCGGGGAGCGGTGCTGTCGTACGACACTTCACCGAGGGCAGGCAGGTCCTGCAGCGTCTTCTCGAAATCCTTCTTGCCGCATTTTACGGCGATATAGACAGAACCCTTGCGGGTGACCCTGCTGATGAGCTCATCGAAGGAACCGTTCCCCACGATACGCCCGTCGCTGATCACCAGGATCCGATCGGCCACATTCGATACTTCCGGAAGGATATGAGTGCTGAGGATAATGGTCTTATCGTGAGCCAGATCGCGGATAAGATTGCGGATCCCGATGATCTGAATGGGATCGAGACCCGACGTGGGTTCGTCGAGGATGAGAACATCCGGATCGTGAATGAGCGCCTGTGCCAGACAGGTCCTCTGGCGGTAGCCTTTGGAGAGCACTCCAATCTTGCGGGGAAGGGCGCTTTCCAGACCGCAGGCCTGCACGACCCATTCCAGCCGTTCCCGGTAATTCCCGTTAAGGTGCCGGGCCTGCCCGATGAAATCCAGGTATTCGGCCACCAGCATGTCTTCGTACAGCGGAACTCGTTCCGGCAGGTAGCCGATGCGGCGCCGGACCTCCAGGGGCTGTTTCACCACATCAAACCCGTCCACCGACGCTGTCCCGGAAGTCGGCGCCGTATAGGTGGTGATGATCTTCATGGCGGTAGTCTTCCCCGCCCCGTTCGGTCCCACAAAACCGATGATCTCCCCCTTTTTAACGGAGATGCTGACATCCTGCAGGGCCCGGGTTTCTCCATAAAACTTGTTGACATTCTTCAGTTCGATCATAGCATTTCCTCGCGTTACAAGTTGGTGGAATGAATGCGTTTCTCATTAATTTTTTATGGATATTTTTTTAAATATATACATTTTTCACGTTAAATCAATACGGTAGTTTTATACTTCAAAAAGATTTACTTGGTTCCACATGAAGGATGAGGATTAAATTTCTTGATAATGTTCATCTGGTTGCGTATCTTGCCGCCCACACATATATCGTTAAGGGAAGGCAGATGAAAATAGGCATCCTCGGCCTGGATCAATCCGGCAAAAAAACCATTTTCGAATCGGTGATCCAGACAACCCTCACTCCGGACGGTAATTTGGAAGACCGTCTGGCAACGATCACGGTTCCTGACGAGCGCATCGACTGGCTCAGCTCCCTCTACCGTCCCCGCAAGACGACCTACGCTGCGGTAACCTATCAGCTGCCCGGTATGAGAACCCGGCAGGGAAAAAAAGATGAAGGCCTGGCCTGGGCCTCTCTGCGGGACTGTGACGCCCTTATTCATATAGTGAGAAATTTTTCTCTGCACGGCCTGCCCGCCCCGTCACTGGAAGAGAGCTTTCTGGAACTGGAGCGGGAGCTCATCTTCGCCGATCTGCTCGTAGTCGAAAAAAGACTTGAGCGGCTGGAGGCCGACATGAGCCGCAACAGAGAGGTAAACCGGGAGGAGATGGACCAGCTCCTGCGCTGCCGCGTCCTTCTGGAAGAAGAGCTTCCTCTGCGTCGGGATCGGGAATTAGCCTCCTCGCCCCTGCTCAAAGGCTACGCCTTTCTCACCGCCCGACCCTGCCTGGTGGTATTGAACAATGAAGACGATTCACCGGAACCGCCGCAGCTGGGAGGAAGACTGACCGAGGAAACGATGCTGGTAATCCGGGGCCGTCTGGAACGGGAGATAGCGCTGCTTTCGGCTGAAGAACGGACTGAATTCCTCAACGAATACGGTATTGGTGATATCGCTGTGGACCGTCTCATTCGGGCTTCGTACCGGCTTCTCGGACTCATATCCTTTTTTACCGTGGGAGAGGATGAGGTGCGGGCCTGGACGATCCGGGAGGGCGACTCCGCTCTGGAAGCTGCGGAAGCCATCCATTCGGACATCAGGAAGGGATTCATCCGCGCCGAAACGGTCTCCTGGGCTGATCTCGAGGGAGCCGGCTCCTATGCCGAAGCCCGCCGGCTGGGAAAGGTCCGGCTGGAAGGTAAAACGTATACGGTTAAAGACGGTGATATCATGGATTTCCGCTTCAATGTCTGAGGCGGTTATGTATAGAGAATACTGGAAACATTAGCGTGGATGCCGCCGTAATACCAATCTGATCCCGGCATCTGAAAATGAGGAGGATTCACCCATGTACAGGAAGGTCCTGCCCCTTTTTATTGTTACCGTATTAATTTCATCTCGCCTGCCGGGGCAGATCACCATCCACGGCCGGGTCACCGACGCTAAAAAAGGATATCCTCTCTCCTATGCCAATATTCAGATTACCGGCACTTATCTGGGAACGATAACCAATAGCGAAGGTGAATACGTTATCTCACTGCCCAATGTGCCCACCACCCTTCGCTTCAGCTATATCGGCTACCTCACCGAGAATATTGAGATAACGGAACAATCGACTCCCCGTCAGGATGTGGAAATGGAACCCACCATCATCGAACTTCAGCCGGTGGTGGTGACGGGAGAGAATCCGGCGGTAAGCATAATGCGCAAGGTCATCAAGAAAAAAAGAGAGTGGCTGGACCGGCTGAACACCTATTCCGCCAAAGCGTATACCCGTGCCGTCGTTGCCAACGACACCATGATCGTCTCCATCGCCGAGAGTACTTCCGATCTCTTCTGGGACAAAAAGAGAGGAACGAGGGAAGTGGTCACCTCCCGGCGGGAAACCGCCAATATAACGACCGATCAAAACTTTGCCTTTGCCGGAGTACTGCCAAATCTCTATGATGATGACATCGATATCATCGGCTTTACGCTGGTGGGACCGACTCATCCCGATGCCCTGAAGTATTATGACTTCAGCCTGATCGGACAGCGCTATCTGGACGACAAGCTGGTAGCGGATATTTCCATAGCCCCTCATGGGAAACTGCAGCCCACTTTCATTGGACAGATTTCCGTACTGCTTGATGACTATATCATGATCGATGTTGATGTCAAGCCCAACGATGCCATTCTCTTCCCGCCTCCTCTTCAGGAGGTTAACCTTCATTTCCGCCAGCAGTTTTCCGATTTCGGCCGTGATTTCTGGCTGCCCGTGGATGTCCGTATCCAGGGAGAAATACGTTTGGGATTCACCGGCCTGCAGTTCCCCACTATCCATTACAGCCAGGTCTCCCGTCTCAGTGATTACACGCCCAACGCCATCCTGCCCGACTCTCTTTTCAAAAGTCATACTCCGTTTCAGGTCGATTCACTGACAATGGCACGGGATACCCTCCTGGCCGGGGAAACCCAGATGGTGCCGCTTACCGCTGAGGAGGAAAAAGCCTATACAAATCCCGATTCCACGCTGACTCTGGAGACCGCTTTCCGTCCCACCGGACCGCTGGCCCGATTCATGCGGATTGAGGCTGAAGGAGAGGGGCGTTCCGTCGAGAGTCCGGGACCGGAGGGACATTCTGGACCACTTTCCGGTCTTTCCCCCAAACTCTATTATGACCGGGTGGACGGATTGGGCGCCGGCCTCACCCTGTCTCGACAGATTACCCGCCGATTAAGGCTGGAATTATCCGGGGATTATCGGACCGGACTGAAGCGCTGGGGAGGAACCGCCGCCCTGCAGTATGAAGGCAGCGGCAGATCCGCGCTGCGCGGTGATTTCAATCTCTTTACAGAATCAGCCCTGCGGCAGGACTCGTTTAACTATCCGAGGATTTTCAACTCTCTGGCCGTTCTCATCGGTGCGGCGGATTATTATGATTACTACTGGCGGGAAGGATTCTCACTCCGGATCGGACGCGGTTTTCATCCCGGATTGCCGGTCAGGCTGACTCTGGGAATAAACGCTGAAACCCACTCATCACTGGCGAAAACAACCGATTGGTCCCTCTTTAAAAGGGACATCGTCTTCCGCGACAATCCGGCCGTTGCGGCCGGCCGTATACGCGCTCTGACGGCTACCCTGGAGCTTGGCGAAGAACTGCCTCCCTGGGGAATTGTGGGAGCCAGACATGTTGAAGTGCAGCTGGAACACTCGAGTCCTGATTTCCTGAGCAGTGATTTCGATTACACCACGATCCGTCTGATTCTGGACGGTCGTCTTTCCACCTTTCTGCGGCGCCGTTTTCTGCCCAACGTTCTGGATTTCCGCCTGGTGGCGGGAACGAGCTACGGTTCTCCGCCCCTGCAGAAACTGTGCTCCATGGACACCCGGCTCGGTCTCTTCGCCCCCTTCGGGACCTTCCGCACCCTGGCGAACCGGCCTCTGGAAGGGGACCGCTACCTCGGTATCTTCTGGGAACACAACTTCCGCACCGTTCCCTTCGAACTGCTCGGCCTGCGGAAACTGGCCCGGATGGGGTATTCCATCATCCTGCACGGGGCATCCGGCCGTACCTGGATGGAACAGGATGCGGCTCTAGCCGGATCCGTATTCACGCTGAGGGACTGGCATCACGAGGTCGGCATCTCCCTGAGCGGCATCCTTGATTTCCTGCGTCTGGATGTGACCACGGAGATCGGCGGCAAAGGTCTCTTTTTCAGCTTCGGAATGGCACGACTCTTTTAAGGGGAGGAAATGGGACGTAAGGAAACCATCACACAGTTCGTCAGGGAACAGCTCGGCTGTCAATGCCCTGAAGAAGTGTTTCGCAGCATCGAGATAAACGCACATCCGGAGAGCCCGCTTTCAGAGAAATGGATCATCGGCGGCAGGCTGCTCATCTACATTCTTCGGAAACCGCCCGAAGAGCAGGAGGATTCTCTTTTCCGGAGCCTGGTGGAGAAATGCCGCGAGGAACGGGACAGGAAAGGGCTGAACCGCTGCCGTCTGGTGCTGGCGAGTCCCGATCCTGATAAGGAGGATGAAAAGTTACGGCCCGGCTTCGAGAAGGCGGTCGCCGCTGATCCGGAAATATACCTGCATGTGGTAAAGGGAGAATACCTCCCCTGATGGGGGCACTGTCTTCAAAAAGCAGGGGAATAATCAGCTCACGGTTATCGGTCTCTTTTATGCAGACCTGATTACCGTATCTATTTCGACGGGCAGCCGCTCGGCAATCCTCACGTTCATGGTACCTACCTCGCACCCATAGGCATACATCCTCACCCCGGCCCGGACCGCCCGGGCAATCAATTCCGCGAAATCAGGGTCGATGGTCGCATGCGGGCGAAAGCGCTCGGCATCGCCGCGCTGGATCACGAAGACGACGGCACAGCTGCTGACACCGGAGCGCGTCAGTTCCGTAAGTTCCCTCACATGTTTCGTCCCCCTCAGTGTGGGCGCGTCGGGGAAAAGAGCGGTGCCATCTTCGACCAGCGTCACCGATTTTACTTCCACAAGACAGTCGCCTGCTTCACCACTGAGGGAAAAATCAAACCGCGAATTTCCTCTCGTGACTTCGGAACGGAAGGTATCATAGGCGGCAAACTCTCCGAGACGTCCTTCACTGAAGGCTTCGCGGAACAATCTGTTGGGCAGCACCGCGTCCACCGAGACCAGGGTGGAGTCAGCGGTTTCTGCGAGCAGGATACGATGTGTCGTTTTACGGCCGGCGCCGGATGTTGGGATAAACCAGGCCCGCCGTCCTTCGGCGATAAGTCCGGTCATGCGGCCCGAACTGGAAAGATGGGCCCGTATCTCTTCCCCCTCCACAACCGCCGAGACAACAAATCTGTTTTCCCGTCTCATAATCCGCCCTGCTATCAAAGGCCGGGGAAAGCGCATCTCACCTCCGCTATTTTGGACTGTATTATGTGAATCATTTCCAGAAACGGTGCTTGCCAAAAGAAAAATATACCCCATTTCGAGCCAGCCTCCGGCCCGAAGGCGCGGCTGCTGCGTTTTCGCCGCAAAACATCCCGCACCCAAAAAGGGGTTGGTGAAAAAGATATTAATCGGCGGCCCGTCTCATTTTCGGGCCGCCGCAGCAAGAGAAACACCGCCTCCGGAGGCCGGGTCGGGACAGAGAAACACAAAGAATCGAAGCGCGTCCGCAAAAATCCATTCAGCCGCGCCAGGGGTTTTGAGTCCTTTTTGCCCCGTCAAAAAGGACAGCCCATTCCTAAACAGAAACGGATATCCCCTTCACGGTGTCCGGTATGGATATTCTGGGCGATCGGGATGGGAACGCCCCTGTGAAAAACCATTCAGCCGCACCAGGGTTTTAGTCCTTTTTGCCCTTTCAAAATGGACACTCCGTTCTCAGCGGAGACTTCTGATACTGTCCCAATATACGGAACATCGGGATATCCTGCAATATCTGAGGATGGAAACTCTTTCAGGCCATATATTTGACGTTCATGACTTCCAGCCGCTCTTCGTGAAAAGAATTGTAACCTTCTTTAAAAATTTACGTGTCTTAATATGAGAGGTATCACGGGAGGAACCATTTCCGGGGAGGAGACAGATGAGACGTTTAATCATCGCTTTGTTGATTGTATTCTCATGGCTGTCGGTCGTGCAGGCCGGGAACGGCAATAAACGGGTCCGACCGGCCTTTACCATTACAAAAATTGACCGGCCCATCGATCTCAGCGGTAAACTGGATGATCTCCTCTGGGAACAGGCCGAACCGCTTGAACTGCTGTATGAGATCAGCCCCGGGGACAACACACCGGCACCGCAGCAGACAACCGTAAAAATACTGTATGATGAGGATAATATCTACTTCGGTTTCCGCTGTTACGACACTGACCCGGACAAAATACGGGCAAATCTTTCTGAACGAGATCAAATTTTTCAGGATGATTTTGTGCTCGTCTGTGTCGATACCTACGGAGACCATCAGAAGGCATATGAATTGGCGGTCAATCCCTTCGGTGTTCAGGGTGATCTGCTGATGACAATCAATGATGAAGACAGCAATTTCGATGTTATCTGGGAATCCGCGGCAGCCATCGATGATCAGGGCTGGACGGCCGAGATAAAAGTTCCATTTAAAAGCATTCGTTTCCCCCGAAAGGAAACACAGAGCTGGGCGCTGAATATTGTCCGGAACATCCCCCGAAGCAGCCGCATACAGGTATCGTGGACACCGGTCGACAGGAATATCCCCAGTTTTCTGGCTCAGTCCGGGCTGGTTAATGGACTGCAGGGAATCACTTCAAGCGGCACCGTCGAGCTGCTTCCGTATGCCATCGCCCAGAACAGCGCGGATATCGTCGATTACGCGAATGCCGGTTCCGGTCTTGAGAAAGCGCAATACAGCGGCAGAATCGGACTGGGATTCAGCTATATCCCCGGGTCGAATTTTTCCCTGGACGGCGTGATCAATCCCGACTTCAGCCAGATTGAATCAGATGCCAGTCAGATCAGCGTCAATACGACCTTTGCCCTGTTCTATCCCGAAAAGCGGCCCTTTTTTCTGAAAGGGAATGAACTGCTGCAGACGCCCATGTACTATTCCCGCTCCATCAACGATCCGCTGGCCGCGGGCCGGATCATCGGTAAAAACGGCTCCCTCTCCTATATCTATCTCACGGCCTACGACCGCAACACGGTGTTCGTCGTCCCCGGCATCGAAGAGAGCAGCACTGTTCCCTCGTCCAGGGAATCGTTCGCCAATATTGCCAGGCTGCGCTGGGATCTGGGCGGTGAATCCTATATCGGCGGAATGATGCTGGCCCGGAATGTATCCGATGCCTATAACTATGTGTACGGATTCGACTGGAACTACAAGTTCTGGGACAACTGGTCCTTTAATGGCGAAGCGTTTTTCTCCAATACCAAGGAACTGAACGATCCCGGACTGTTCACATCCGATCGTGACTTCGGCAGCGGCAAACATACCGCCGGATTCGACGGAGAGAAATACTCGGGCTCCGGAGCGCATCTGGTGCTTTCCCGCAACGGCCGCAATTACGGATTCTTTGTACTGATCAATGATTTCAGCCCGACCTACCAAACGTATAACGGCTTGTTCACCCTCATCAATTATCGCCAGTACATGATGAATCACTCCTATACCTTCTACCCGAAACATTCATTCATCGACCGGGGAACGCTCAGCGCCAGCGCGTACTCCCGCTATGATTATGACTGGGTAAAGAGAGAACAGGTGGTGCAGCCGCAGCTCTCGCTGACCACCAAAGGGCAGATCAATTTTAATCTTTCCTATCTGGCGATGAATAACGAGCTGTTCCGGGACGTCTGGTTCAGCGGGATACACCGGTTGCACTTCAATGTCAACGCGCGGCCGCTGAGCCTGCTCTCATTTGGTCTTGGCGGACAGGTCGGGAAATTCATCTACCGCAGTTCCAGTCCCGTTACCGGCAGGGGGCATAACCTCGACGCCTATCTTACCCTGTTGCCCACGCGCAAATTGAACCTCTTTTTTTCCTATTCCCGGGCCCGGCTCTCAGACAGTGAGACCGGCATACTTTTTTATGATGGTGATATCTACCGCACAATGATCAAATATCAGTTCACTCCCCAGATCATGTTCCGGACAATTGCCGAGTATAATTCATTTTCAAGGAATTTCAACATATACCCCCTCTTCAGTTACAAGGCGGGTGCGTTCACCACCTTTTACGCCGGCATGAGCAACAACTCGGTGGATTACGGGAATCCCTTCGGATTCACCACCACGAACCGGCAGTACTTTGTCAAGATGCAGTATATGATGCGGACCTGAAATAATCTATCCGCTATGAGGGGACAGGGTTGTTAAAGATAAAACCTTGTCCCTTCATGCCTCATCCCGCCCTCAAAACGAAAACGTGAAACTACTTTCCAGAATCTTCGTTTACTGAATAAAGCAAAAATGGTGATAATTCCTCATCGAGAGGGAAGCAGGATGCTCACATTATCCGTATATTTGACTATACGAAAAGCTTAAGAAACGGAAGAGGCAGACGATGAAACGGTTGCTGGCAGCGGTATTTATTATTCTGGCAGGATATACGGTTGTTCTCGCAAAAAGCGGCAATAAACACATGCGTCCGGCTGTCCAGGTCGTGCATGTGGACCGGCCTATCATGCTCAGCGGTAAACTGGACGATCCCCTCTGGCAGCAGGCGGAGGACCTGGAGCTCTCTTATGAAATTACACCCGGAGAAAATACTCCGGCGCCCCAGAAGACCGTCGTAAAAATCCTCTATGATGATCATAACATCTATTTCGGGTTTCGCTGTTTCGATACCGAACCGGATCAGATACGTGCGAATCTTTGCGAACGCGATAATATATTTCAGGACGACTTCGTCGTTATCGCTCTCGACACCTATGGCGACTTTCAAAAGGCCTATGAACTGGCGGTCAATCCCTTCGGGGTTCAGGGTGATCTGCTGGCAACGCTCAATGACGAGGACTCGGATTTCGATCTCATCTGGGAATCCGCCGCGGCCATCGACGAACAGGGCTGGACCGCCGAAATGAAGATCCCCTTCAAGAGTCTCCGCTTTCCCGCCAGGGAACAGCAGACGTGGGCCCTGAACGTGGTCCGAACCCTTCCCAGGGCCAGCCGTATCCAGGTATCATGGACACCTATCGACAGAAACATTCCCAGCTTCCTCTCCCAATCTGGTCTCATGCAGGGACTTGACGGCATCAAATCTCACCGCACCGCGGAACTGCTTCCCTATGCCATCACCCAAAACGAAGCTAATATCAGGGACGACGCTGACGGCGGCTCAGGGTTGGCAAAGAGTGAATACTCCGGCAGAATCGGTGTCGGCTTCAGTTATGTTCCCGGATCGAATTTTTCCCTGGACGGCGTGGTCAATCCCGACTTCAGCCAGATCGAATCGGATGCCAGCCAGATCAGCGTCAACACCACTTTTGCCCTGCATTATCCCGAGAAGCGGCCTTTCTTCCTGAAAGGGAATGAGCTCCTGCGGACAAACATGTACTATTCCCGCTCCATCAACGATCCCCTGGCCGCGGGCCGGATCATCGGCAAGAACGGCTCCCTCTCCTATACTTATCTCACGGCCTATGACCGCAACACGGTGTTCGTTATCCCAGGTGTGGAAGAGAGCAATACCATCCCCACCAATAGAGAGTCTTTCGCCAACATAGCGAGACTGCGGTACGATCTGGGGGACGAATCCTATATCGGAAGTTTATTGCTGACCAGGAATATATCGGAAGCCCATAATTATGTCTACGGGGTTGACTGGAACTACAAGTTCTGGGGAAACTGGTTCTTCAGCGGTGACGTCTATTATTCACAGACAAAGGAACTCAACGATACCACGCTTTTCAACTCGGATCGGGATTTCGGCCAGGGCCGGCACACGGCCGGATTTGACGGAGAAAATTATTCGGGCACCTGCACCAACATGGGTCTCTCAAGAAACGGAAGAAATTACAGTTTCTTTTTCCGTTTAAGCGATAACAGTCCGACATATCAAACCTATAACGGCCTCTTTACCGCGGTTAATCACCGCCGTTACATGATAAATCAAAGCTACACCTTCTATCCGAGAAATCCCTTCGTGGACAGAGGATCGATTTCCATCAATGGCTATGTCCGCTATGATTACAATTGGGATAAAAGAGAACAGGTGGTTCAACCCCAGTTCTCCCTGACCATCAAAGGACAGTCCAATATTAATCTATCCTATCTGGCTGTCAATGATGAACTGTTCCGTGGCGTCTGGTTCTATGGAATTAACCGGATCCACTTCAATTTTTCGTCCCGGCCGCTGGGGATGCTCTCTTTCAGTTTCAACGGACAGGCAGGGAAATTCATCTACCGCAGCTCGGAGCCGGTCATTGGCCGGGGTCATAATCTCAGTGCCTCAGTGACCCTGCTGCCGACACATAAACTGAACATATATTTTTCCTACTCCCGGGCCCGGTTATCGGACAACGAGACGGGCGCTCTTTTTTACGATGGGGATATCTACCGTACGGTCATCAAGTATCAGCTCACTCCGGAAATTATGCTGCGAACCATTGCCGAATATAACTCTTTTGCCGAAAATCTAAATATCTATCCCCTTTTCAGCTACAAAGCCGGCCCTTTTACCACCTTCTATGCCGGCATGAGCAACAACTCCGTGGATTACGGCAATCCCTGGGGATTCAGCACCACCAACCGGCAGTTCTTCTTAAAAATGCAGTATATGATCCGTACCTGAGGCATTTATTGCTTTACGATTCACGGTCCACTAGTTGTGTTTGATTTAAAAATTGACTATCAGCCGGAAAATCAGTATATTTTCCGGTTATGCTGAAAAAAGAAATTAGAAATTTCTGTATTATTGCTCATATAGATCACGGCAAATCCACCCTGGCTGACCGGCTTTTGGAGGCCACCGGCACCCTCTCCCCCATGTCCATGGTGAATCAGGTACTGGACGATATGGATCTGGAACGGGAACGGGGAATTACTATCAAAGCGCACGCCGTCACCATGCACTACAAAGCCGCGGACGGCAAGACCTACATCCTGAATCTGATCGACACCCCCGGCCACGTCGATTTCTCCTACGAAGTATCCCGCAGCCTCTCTGCCTGTGAAGGTGCCCTGCTGGTGGTTGACGCGGCCCAGGGAGTAGAGGCCCAGACGGTAAGCAACATCTACCTGGCACTGGAACAGGACCTGACCATCATTCCGGTGATCAATAAAATCGATCTGATCAACGCCCGCACCGATGTTGTAAAAACCCAGATTAGCGATCTCTTGGGTGTTGAGGAAGATGAGATTCTGCAGATCAGCGCCAGAGAAGGGAAAAATATCGACCAGGTATTCCAGGCCCTCATCGATCGCGTTCCTCCTCCCAAGGGTGATCCCGGCGCCCCTGTCCGGGCCCTGATCTTTGACTCCATTTTCGATTATTACCGCGGCGCAGTCTCCTATATCAGAGTGATCGATGGCCAGTTGAAAAAGGGTGACCGTTTCATTCTTATGTCCAACGGCAAACAGTTTGAAGCTGATGAAATCGGTATCTTGCGACTGGAACGCCGGCCCGTGGATTCTCTCAGCGCTGGAGAAGTAGGGTACCTTATCGGCAATGTGAAAAATCTGAATGACGCCCGGGTTGGAGACACCATCACGCTGTCCGCCAACCCGGCGGCCCGGCCCCTGCCGGGATTCCGGGAACCGAAGCCGATGGTATTTTCGGGATTGTTCCCCGCTAATCCTGATGATCTGGAAGAGCTTCGGAATGCCCTGGAACGGCTGCGGCTGAACGACTCCTCCCTGGTGATACAGCCGGAAAGTTCGGTGGCGCTCGGATTCGGTTTCAGAGTGGGCTTTCTGGGACTGCTGCATATGGAGATTGTGCAGGAGCGTCTGGAAAGGGAGTACCAGCAGAATCTGATAACAACGATACCCACCGTCGAGTTTACCGCCCTGACGAAGGACGGGAAGGAAATCATCATCGACAATCCCTCAGAATTTCCCCCGGCCAACAGTTTGGCCGAGATCCGGGAACCGTTTATTAAAGCCCAGATAATAGCCCCTTCAGAATATGTAGGCAATCTGATGACATTAGCGCGAGAACGCAGAGGAGTATACAGGAACACCACGTATATTGATCAAACCCGGGCCAGTCTGGAATATGAACTGCCGCTCTCCGAGATAATCTTTGACTTTTATGACAAGCTTAAATCGCTTTCACGGGGGTACGCATCTTTTGATTACGAAATTATCGGAGTGCGTACCTCGGATCTGGTAAAACTGGATATACTCATAAACGGCGAACCGGTTGACGCCCTCTCCATGATTGTCCATCGTGACAAGGCTTTTCGCTGGGGGAGCCAGTTGACCTCAAAACTAAAGGAACTCATCCCGCGTCAACTGTACGAAGTGGCGATTCAGGCCGCTATCGGATCAAAGGTAATCGCCCGCACCAACGTCAAACCCCTGCGGAAAAATGTAACCGCCAAATGTTACGGCGGAGATATTACCAGAAAAAGAAAATTACTGGAGAAACAGAAAGAAGGGAAGAAGCGTATGAAACAAGTGGGGAAAGTTGAAATTCCTCAGGACGCCTTCCTTGCCGTACTGAAAATAACCTAATCCATCAACAAGGGATTATCATGAAACAGACCAAAGAGAATCGACCTCAAAACGCCCCGAAGAAGAAATCCGCGGCCAGGGAATACTTTGAATCCCTGGCAATCGCCATCGGCATCGCCCTGGTGATCAGGGCCCTGATCATCTACCCCTTCCGGATTCCCACAGGATCCATGGAGGATTCACTCCTCATCGGCGACTTTCTCCTGGCCAACAAATTCGTCTATGGTATCCGCAGCCCTGACTGGATCGGCATCCCTTCAACAAAACTGGGCTTTAAGGTTCCCTTTGCGAGGACGAAAGGATTCCGTGATCCGAAACATGGAGACGTCGTCATCTTCAAATTTCCCCGTGACGACAGAGAGAATTATATCAAGCGCTGTATCGCTCTCAGCGGTGACACCGTCGAGTTTCGGGCACAGCAGCTGTACGTGAACGGGAGACGTATTCCCGAGCCCCCCGGCAGCAAACATATCCGTACCATGTACATGGAAGACTTCCGGGAACCCGATATATTCCCTCCCGGTTCCGGCAACCGGGATTTTTACGGACCGGTAAGAGTGCCGGCGCCCGGCGACACCTTTCATTTCACCAGTTCCAACAAGGGCAAATGGTTCGAACGCTTTCAACTGATGATCTATGCCGGCCACCGGCTCAAACTGAGCTACAAGGGCCAATCGGTGGATTTAACCCTGGACAATGAGTATAAATGGCAGCCTGCCATCCAGACATATCCCGTCGCATCCTTCCAGGTGGACGGACATTCCCTGGACACCTATGTGTACACGGTCGCCAATAAACATTATTTCATGGTTGGTGACAACCGGGACAACAGCCTGGACAGCCGCTACTGGGGTTTTCTGCCGGAACGGTACATCGTTGGAGAAGCCTTGATCATCTACTGGTCCTGGGATAATGACGTGCCCCTCTATCGTCTCTTCCACAAGATCAGATGGAACAGGATTCTTAAACTGATCCACTAAAAGGGGGGGCATGTCCGGCATCTACCTGCATATTCCCTTCTGTGAGTCCAAATGCCGCTATTGTGATTTCTTCTCTCTGGCGGGCCGGAATGATCTTATCCCGGCCTTTCTTACAGCCTTGAAACAGGAGATTACGCTGCACAGGGACTGGTTCCCCTCAGGCTCGGAAGAAGTGGGTACCGTTTATTTCGGAGGAGGGACTCCCTCCCTTCTCAATCCCGGAACAGTAAAAGAAATCATTTCCCTGTTACGGGATACCTTTTCTGTTTCACCTGGAGCGGAAATTTCCCTTGAAGCAAATCCCTCTTGCATCTCCGAACGTTATTTGAAAAATATCAGAGAGTCCGGTATCACCCGTCTCTCCCTGGGTGTGCAGAGTTTCAGGGATCCCGAATGTATCCTGCTGGGCCGCAGGCACACGGCCGCACAGGGAGCCGCGGCGCTGGCGGCAGCAAAAGAAGCGGGATTCTCCTCGGTCGGAATCGATCTGATCTATGGAATTCCCGGCCAAACGGTTCGGCAGTGGCTGCAAACGCTGGAACAGGCCGTCGCTTTGGCACCGGACCATATCTCTGCCTATTCTCTTACCTGGAGGAACGGCAGCCCCCTGGGCTGTGAGATTGAATGCGGCCGCCTTCCCGCTCCCCGGGATGGCATCATTGCCCGGATGTATTTGGAAGGCGCACGGGTACTGCGAAAAGCCGGTTATGAACACTATGAAATCTCTAATTTTTGTCTCCCAGGCCACGCCTGCCGTCATAATCAGGGGTATTGGGATGGCAGCCCCTATCTGGGATTGGGGCCCTCGGCCCACTCGTTCAAGGAACCCATTCGTCACTGGAATATTCCCGACGTAATAGAATATTGTACCGTTCTTTCTCATGGATCAGCACCACTGGAAACAGAAGAGGTTCTTACTGCAGAGGAACTCCATACCGAGCGGATCGGGCTGGGGCTTAGAACCAGCAGCGGTCTTCCCCTGGCAGAGGCCCCGGCCGCGGCCGGTCTCCTGACAGGGAAGTCTGGATCAACGCTGGCAGTGCTCTCGGAAGGCAGGATTCGACTTACCGATCGAGGCTTCCTTCTGGCGGACGAAATTGCATCGCGTCTGATGCAATAACAAAAGGCGGCCTCCTTATCTGGAAGCCGCCTGAACATTAATTGCCCGCTCGGAAAACGGTTGGAACTATTTATAAATCCTCAAGCATCTTCTTGGCCTCTTGCTTGAATCCGTCATCACCGTCTTCTACGGATGGAAGGGCAAGCACCTTTTCCAGAGGTTCACGCATCAGTTCCTTCTTGCCCATCAGCTTATAGGTTTTGGCAAGTTCAAGATAATGTTCAATGTGGGTGGGATTGATCTCGATTGCTCTCTGGAAAAGTTTTACGGCCTCGTCATAGGATCCCTTGAGTTCTTCTTTGAAAAAGGTCTTGGCGAAGAATTTAAGGATCGGGCTCAAGCTGGCCACTTCCTGATGCCAGCGGGCCAGAACGTGAATTGCCAGGTCGGCATTGGGATTGAGTTCGATGGCGCGTTCTGCTTCACTGCGTACCTTCTGAGCCAGCTTCACTTTCTCCTTGCCTCCCCGGAAGAGCCCCAGGCGGCCGTAAACAACAGAGAGTTTGAAATGCCCTTCCCAGCCGTCGGGATTGACTTCAACTGCTTTTTCGCATAACTCTGCGGCTTTGTTGAAGTATGTTTCCTTCTGCCCCTTTTGCTTGTCCGATAAGTGATCCGCCAGTTCGGTATACATGTCGCCTGCTTTATAGAGTGCCTCATAGTTATCCGGGGACAGCTTCAGGGCATTCATGTACGCCACCGCTGCATCTTCGTACTTGAAAGCGTCCGCATAGGAGTCACCCTGACTCATCAGTGTCTTAAAATCCTCCTGAGCCTGGAGTGAGAGCGTTGGAAGAACCAGCAGTGATATCAGCAACAGGATAATCGATTTCTTTTTCATAATCCTCTCCTCTTATTGAACACGGAATACGATTTTACATTATGGAAGGAAGTGTTGGACAATATATAGTGATATTTAATTAAAAACACAAGGATTTTTTCGTCCCCATGAGCAAAACAAACAACCTGGTCATCACAGGGGCCAGTGAACACAATCTGAAGAATATATCTCTGGAAATCCCCAGGGATAAACTGGTGGTCATCACCGGACTCTCCGGTTCCGGGAAATCCAGTCTTGCTTTTGACACTATTTACGCTGAGGGTCAACGCCGTTACGTGGAATCTCTCTCGGCCTATGCCCGCCAGTTTCTGGGTCTTATGGAAAAACCGGAAGTGGAGTCCATCGAAGGTCTTTCTCCGGCTATTTCCATAGAACAGCGCGGGTCTTCCCGCAATCCCCGTTCCACGGTCGGCACCCAGACCGAGATCTACGACTATTTGCGTCTCCTCTATGCCCGCATCGGCACACCGTACTGCCATAACTGCGGACGGCGCATTGAAAAACAGACCGTGGAGCAGATGGTTGACTCCATCAGGCGATTGCCTAAAAAAAGCAGGATCATGATCCTGGCGCCCCTGGTACGGGGTCGAAAAGGCGAATACCGCGAAGCGCTCGAACAGATCCGCAGAGATGGATTTCTGCGGGTGCGTCTGGATGGGAAAGTGGTGCAGCTGGACGGTTCCATTGAGATAGACAAGAATAAAAAACATGATATAGAAGTTGTGGTGGACCGGCTCCAGATAGAGCCGGATATCAGCTCCCGGCTGGCGGACTCCCTGGAGACCGCGCTTGATCTATCGGGAGGGACGGTTCTGGTTCAGGTAGTCGGCGGTGAGGAGATCTTTTACTCGGCGAATTTCGCCTGCGTGCATTGCTCCATCAGCTATGAGGAGCCCTCCCCTCGTCTCTTTTCCTTCAACTCACCCTACGGCGCTTGTCCCCGCTGCAGCGGCCTCGGGAGCATCATGAAGGTGGACCCATCTCTGGTCGTCCCGGACGAAACCCTCAGCATCGCCCAGGGGGCCATCAAACCCTGGGGGGAGTACAGGGACGGCTGGTATTTCAGCCGACTCAAGACGGTGGCCGAGGAATACGGCTTTTCCCTGCATACTCCTTTCAACCGTTTAAAAAAGGAACAGCAGGATGTAATTCTTAACGGGTCCCAAGGGAAAGAATTCCGTTTCCAGTACAAATCAGCCAACCGTAAGGCCCAAGGCATCTTTATCAATGAATTTGAAGGTATCATCGAAAACCTGGAGCGCCGCTACCACCAGACCCAGTCGGCCCATATCCGCCGCTGGATCGAGGGTTTCATGAACGTACTCCCCTGTCCCTCCTGTGATGGCGCCCGCCTGAAAAAAGAAAGCCTTTCCATCAAAATAGCCGATCACTCCATCTATGACGTCAGCCGTCTCTCCATCGATGAGACGGTGGAATTTTTCAAAGATATACCGCTGGACCAGCGCCAGGCACAGATCGCCCATCAAGTCTTAAAGGAGATAAACGAGCGCCTCTCCTTCCTGCGCAATGTGGGGCTGGGATATCTGACCCTGGACCGGACCTCCGGTACTCTTTCCGGGGGAGAGGCACAGCGTATCCGCCTGGCCACCCAAATCGGATCACAGCTGGTGGGAGTACTCTACATTCTGGACGAACCCTCTATCGGACTGCATCAAAGGGATAACCAGCGTCTCATCGATACCCTGCATGCGCTCCGTGATCTTGGCAACACGGTCCTGGTGGTGGAGCACGACCGCGATACCATTATGGCGGCGGATTATGTGGTGGACCTGGGACCCGGTGCCGGCGAAAAAGGCGGCCGGGTCGTTGCCGCCGGACCTCCCCGGACCATTATCAATTCCGGCAGTTCCCTCACGGGACAGTACCTTTCAGGCAAGAAAGTGATTCCCATACCTGATTCTCGCCGGGCCGCAGGAGAAGAGAGAATTATTCTTCACGGGGCCGCGGGCAATAATCTGAAATCGATAGACGTCTCATTGCCGCTGGGCCTTTTCATCTGCATCACCGGTGTTTCCGGATCAGGAAAATCCTCCCTCATAAACGAAACGCTCTATCCTGTCCTGAAAAAGCATTTCTACCGTTCCAAAACCAATCCGCTCCCCTATAGTGATATCATGGGATTGGAAAACATCGACAAGGTCATCGACATAGATCAATCTCCCATAGGGCGTACTCCCCGCTCTAACCCTGCCACCTACACCGGCGTCTTCACCCATATCCGCCAGCTCTTCTCTCAACTACACGAGTCAAAGATCAGAGGGTACAGGCCGGGACGCTTCAGCTTCAACGTCAGGGGCGGACGCTGTGAGGCTTGTGAAGGTGACGGTATCATCAAGATCGAGATGCATTTTCTTCCGGATGTCTACATCCCCTGCGAAGTTTGTAAGGGCAGACGCTACAACCGCGAAACACTGGAAGTAAAATACCGGGGCCGTTCCATCGCAGATGTCCTGAATATGACAGTGGACGAAGCCTTCGACTTCTTCGAACCGATCCCCGCCATCAGGAAGAAACTGATCACGCTTCGGGATGTGGGGCTGGGATATATCCACCTGGGGCAGCCTGCCACCACGCTGTCCGGCGGTGAAGCCCAGCGAGTCAAACTCTCCACCGAGCTCTCTAAACAGTCGACCGGCTCCACCCTGTACATATTGGATGAGCCCACCACCGGCCTGCATTTTGAAGATATTAAAATGCTCCTTTCCGTACTTAACCGCCTGGTGGAGAAAGGCAATACCGTCCTGGTCATCGAACATAATCCTGATGTGATAAAGACAGCGGATTGGATCATCGATCTGGGGCCTGAGGGCGGCGACGCCGGAGGAGAAGTCGTGGCCACCGGAACCCCGGAAGACGTGGCGCGTACTCCTGACTCATATACGGGGAAATTCCTGAGAAAAGAGCTGGGAACAGCTTGATGGAGGGTCACATGACGAAGGATCCATTCGTGAGGAGCACTCCCTCTCAGGTTTCGGAATTATCATGACGCCAGAGGATAAATTTCTTGCTTATATGTGGAAAAATGATTATCTATAAGATTAAGATTTTGACCGGGAAAAATGGATGAATTTTATTGAATTAGCGTCTATGACAGAAAAAGGGGAATTGGTCACCTTCTTCCTGATACTGTCTGGCATTTTTCTTCTTGTCGGAACCGCCGAATTACTGCGGCACCGCCTGAATTGGCCGGCGGAATTTACGAGAAAGCTGGTGCACCTCGGCATCGGTGTGATGATTCTCTTCCTCCCGAGACTGTTTACGTCCACTGCTCCGCTTATTTGGATGTCATTTATCTTCATTTTGATCACTGCTGTCGGATTAGGCACAGGGAAACTCCCCGGACTGCACGGCACCGGTCGCCCGAGCTGCGGAACTGTTCTCTACCCCCTGACCTTTTTCATTCTGGTTCTGGTCTTCTGGCCGGGACTCAAATCAATACTCATTCTCTCCATGCTCCTTCTTGCCTTTGGAGACGGCTTGGCGGCTATCACCGGCGAAAGTCTGCCGCATCCCCACGAGTTCCGCCTCGGTAGAGACAAAAAATCGCTGGAGGGATCTGCCGTCATGTTTCTTGTCTCCTTCCTGACAGTCACGGTGCTGCTGCCGCGCCTGGCGGTGCTGGACGGCTATACTATCTCTTTCACACGGGCCGCCTGGATCGGTCTGCTGACCGCCCTGCCCGCCACGGTGGTGGAGGCCCTCTCCAGCCGGGGATGGGATAATCTAACCGCTCCTTTTACCGGTGCTTTTATCCTCTGGCTGACAATTACTCAGCCCCAGGATGATGTGGTGAGACTGACTCTGGGGATGGGCCTGGCGCTGATCGTGGTACTCATCTCCCTCAAGGCCCGTTTCCTCTCTCCGGGCGGCGGAGCCGCCACCTTTATCCTGGCGTCCCTGATCTTCGGGGTGGGAGGATGGATCTGGAGCCTGCCCATTCTGACGTTTTTTCTTACGTCAAGCCTTCTCTCCCATCTGGGCCGCTCCCGCAAAGCCAAGATACATCAATTTGAGAAAGGCGGACAGCGCGATCTGGGCCAGGTGCTGGCCAACGGTCTGGCAGCGGGTGTAATCCTCCTTTCTTGGCGCCTGCAGCCCTATCCCTTCTGGTTCTCCCTGTATCTTGGCGCTCTGGCTGCCGTGAACGCAGACACCTGGGCGACCGAGATCGGAGTTTTTTCTAAAGGCGCGCCCCGTTCCCTGAGGAATTTCCGACGGGTTGAGACCGGCACCTCAGGTGCGATCTCTCTCATGGGAACCCTCGCCGCTTTAATGGGATCCGGAATAATCGCACTGTCCGGCTGGCTCGTCAGCGGTCAGCCCTTCCTGAGACCAACCGGCACTGTCTTTTGGCTTATCACCGGAGCCGGACTGGCCGGCAGCCTTTTAGACAGCCTTCTGGGAGCTACTCTTCAGGCCCAGTTTCAATGCGCTGTCTGCGGCAGAAAGACTGAGAAACCCATCTGCTGCCTCGGCAAGGAAATCAGGAAAATCTCCGGTCTGATCTGGATGCGTAACGACCAGATCAATGCCATCTGTTCGCTGGCCGGCGCCCTGCTGGTGGCTCTGGCCGGCTTTAATGTACTTTCGTTATATTGATAAAATTATTATACTGATATGATGACCTCTTGAAAATCGAAAGGAGCTATTAATGAAATTGTCGGTAATCGGGTCTGGATATGTGGGATTGGTGGCCGGCGCCTGCTTCGCAGAAGCTGGAAATACCGTCGTCTGCATGGATATTAATAAAGAGAAGATCGACGCTCTCGAACGGGGAGATATCCCCATTTACGAACCCGGTCTCGACCGTCTGGTCCTGCATAACGTGGAGCAGGGTAAGCTGTTCTTTACCACGGATATTAAAAAGGCGGTTAACGAGTCCGAAATTATCTTCATCGCGGTGGGCACACCTCCTGATGAAGACGGCAGTGCCGACCTCAGTCACGTGCTTGCTGTCGCCAAGGCTATCGGGCAACACATGACCAGCCCCAAAATCGTCGTAGATAAAAGCACCGTACCGGTGGGTACCGCCGCGCTTGTCCGTGAGACCGTCGAGAAAGAAACGGATATACCAGTCCAGATAGTATCCAATCCGGAATTCCTCAAGGAAGGAGCGGCTATCGATGATTTTATGTATCCGGACAGAGTTGTGATCGGAACCAGTGACGAGAAGACGGCCACAATGATGCGGGAACTCTACGCCCCCTTCGTTCGTACCGGCAATCCCATCATCATAATGGATGAAGTAAGCGCAGAGCTTACCAAATATACCGCTAACTCTCTTCTGGCCACTAAAATCTCCTTCATGAACGAAATCGCCAACCTCTGTGACCTGGTGGGTGCCGACGTGGAAAGCGTCCGGAAAGGCATCGGCAGTGATAAGCGCATCGGCCATTCCTTCATATTCCCCGGAGTCGGTTACGGCGGCTCCTGCTTCCCCAAAGACGTGACGGCGCTTATCCGTACTTCACGAAAATTCAATTATGATCTTCGCATCCTCCAGGCCGTCGAGGATGTCAATGAGTCGCAGAAGCTCATCCTCATTCCCAAGATCAAATCTTATTATAAGGGAGATTTAAAGGGAAAGACCTTTTCTCTCTGGGGCCTCAGCTTCAAACCAAAAACCGACGATATGCGTGAAGCTCCCGCCAGGGTGATCATCCATGAACTGAAAGATCAGGGGGCCCGGGTCAAGGCTCATGATCCGGTCGCTCTGGATGAAGCACGGCGGTTGGGGCTGGACAGTGTGGTGGAGCTCTGTTCGGATAGTTACGAAGCCGTACGGGAAAGTGACGGGCTCATCCTCGTTACCGAATGGCTGGAATATCGGGAGCCGGATTTCGAACGCATGAAATCCATCATGAAACGTCCGGTGATTTTTGACGGACGGAATCTCTACAATCCCGGTAAAATGAAAGAATTGGGATTCGATTATTTCGGTATCGGCCGCTCCTGAAAGAGCCGGCCTGTTGAATAAAAAAGGACGGTTTGAAAACGGAAAACCGCCGGACTCAGGAAAGGAGTTACAGCATGTCAATGATTGCAGATGTACTCGCCAGAGAGATATGTGATTCTCGAGGCAATCCTACCGTGGAAGTTGAAGTCACCCTGGAAAACGGCGTTATGGGAAGGGCGGCCGTGCCCTCAGGAGTCTCCACCGGTGAACATGAAGCCGTAGAGCTGCGGGATGGTGATAAGGACCGGTTCGGCGGCAAGGGAGTTCTTCAGGCCGTGGAAAATGTTAACGGTTCAATCGCCGAAGAGCTTATCGGTGAAGAAGCCGGCTACCAGGCAGATATAGATCAAATGCTGATCGCACTTGACGGGACGGCAAACAAGTCGAACCTGGGTGCCAACGCAATTCTGGGAGTTTCACTGGCCGTCGCCAAAGCCGCCGCGGAGGATTGCGGCCTTCCCTTTTATCGCTATCTGGGCGGAGTCGCGGCTCGTACTCTGCCTGTTCCCTGCATGAATGTCCTTAACGGGGGAGGTCATGCGGACAACAACGTCGACCTGCAGGAATTCATGATCGCGCCGGCAGGAGCACCCAGTTTCACCGAAGCCTACCGCATGTGCTCCGAAGTGTATCACAGCCTTAAAACCGTACTGCACGATGCCGGACTGGCCGCGGGAGTAGGTGACGAAGGAGGGTTCGCTCCCAATTTGGAATCCAATGAAGAGGCGATCCAGGTTATTCTCAAGGCGGTGGAAAAGGCTGGATACAACCCGGGTGATGATTTCTATCTCTGTCTCGATCCCGCTGCCAGTGAATTTTACAATAAGAGTAAAAAACGCTATATTCTGTCATCAGAACATAAAGAACTGAGTGCGGCCGAACTGGTTGATTACTACACCCGGCTGCTTGACAAATATCCTATTTTCTCAATCGAAGACGGCCTGGCCGAAGACGACTGGGATGGCTGGAAGATAATGACAGACGCCCTGGGAAAGAGAATCCAGATAGTGGGCGACGACCTCTTCGTCACCAATATGGAAAGACTGCGCCGCGGGATTGAAACGGGTGTGGCCAACTCTATCCTGATCAAACTGAACCAGATCGGAACGTTAAGTGAGACTCTGGAAACCATCCGGCTGGCCGACCGCAACGGGTACACCTGGATGGTTTCGCATCGTTCCGGCGAGACCGAAGATACATCCATTGCCGATCTGGTCGTCGCGACCAACGGCGGACAGATAAAGACGGGGGCGCCCTGCCGCAGTGAACGAGTGGCCAAATACAACCAGCTGCTGCGTATTGAAGAAGATCTGGGAGACGGCGCCCTCTACGCCGGCAGAGATATTCTTTTCTCCTGAGGGGCCCATCCCGCGGCCGTGAAGCGGGATTCTGTTTTGGAAAGGAAAGAGGTATGGCGGGCAGCGGAAAGAAAAATCGGGATTCAAGACGACAGTGGCTGATCGTGCTGTTGCTGCTTGTCCTCCTCTTCGTTCTCCTCTCCCTGGGCAAACGCGGTTTCATCCAGCAATACCGGATTCGCAGCCAAAAAAAGAAACTCGAGCAGGAGATCAGTCAGCTAAAGGAAGAGAAACAGGGCTTGCAGCGGGAACAGGACCTTCTGCAAACCTCCGAATATGCCGAAAAGATAGCCCGGGAGAAATTCGGCATGGCAAAGGATAACGAGGATATCTATTACGTAGTACCCGATACCTCCGAAGCAAAGAAAAAAGGAGCCGATCAAAAGGAAAATGAAAAAGACAGGAGGCGGCAATGAGCATCGTATCGAACTTGCGGCGTATCCTCCTGGCCGGGTTACTGGTCCTGGCACCGATATCCCTGACAATCTATATCATGTTCCATCTCTTTCAATTTCTGGACGGCATGCTGCGGGATTCGGTCATGCGATTTCTCGCCGTCCGCGTCTTCCACACCCAGCAGGAAATAACCATCCCCGGCCTGGGAATCCTGGCCCTGTTGGCCCTGCTTTTCATCACCGGAGTACTGACCAGAAATTATCTCGGGAAGAGACTCATCCGGGCCGGTGAGTTCATCATGGGACGTATCCCGATAATCAACAAACTCTATACGGCTATCCGGGAAATAAGCGAGGCCATCCTTGCGGAAAAGAGGGAGATCTTTAAAAAAGTGGTCCTCTTCGAATATCCGCGCCGGGGGATGTATTCAATTGGTTTTTATACTCAGGATACCAGTGGTCCGGTGCAGGAACGCATCCAGGAAGATGTCGTCAGTGTTTTCCTGCCGACCACTCCGAACCCGACTTCGGGCTACCTTCTTTTTATTCCCAAGGATTCTGTATCGGAACTGGACATATCGGTGGAGGATGCTCTCAAGCTTATTATTTCCGGCGGTTCCATCCATTTCAAGAACGAGGTGAGTATACCACCATCACCTGATAAAGCAATGAAGGGGAGAGATTCAGCATCCGCTTGAGAGAAGCATGAATGGCCATGAAAGATTGCGTATATTACAGTTTCTGGTATTCCTGGCTCTCTGGGAAGGATTGATGAGCGACCGTATCTACAGCCAGGTGACAGGCGCCCGCTCATTCACCAGCGGTTATGAGAAAGGTATCAATATCGACCGCTGGAGGACCCTGCTGGCATATGACTATGCCTTCGCCTGCGACACCCGGCTGACGTTCTTAGACCAGATTACGGCCTCCCGTCTCACTGTTTCTCCTATCGAGCGACGCTGGAAAGACCAGCACAACCTCTCATTCTCTTTGCGCTGGCTGCTTTTCCCAAACTGGAGTATCGGCGCCGACGGCGGAAGTTACTTTTTCTCGGACGGCCAGACCGGCTATGATAATGACATCAGAACCAACACGATCTTGGCTGGACTGGAATTTTCCAATGGAACCATGGATATTCCGCTGAGAGTGGGCCTCAAGGAAGACAGCCGCTTCGGTCTGCGCGATGTCGGCCTCACCTACAATCTGTCCCTCTCTCTTCCAGACCTGTCGACAGGCGAGTACCGGCACCAGCTGCAGGCGGCCCACGGCTCTGATCTGCTGGGGAGACGGCGCAATCAAGGACTAAGCGCCACCTACCTGGTCAGCCGTCAGTTTCAACCGGGCACAGCCGACAGTCTGCTGTTAAGTATGGACAGCCAGAGAAACGATTACTATCTTTCATCCGAAGGAACCGTAGAGAGCCGTCTGGAAAAACGGCGTTCACTTGAGAATCGGCTGCACTACCTTGTTAACTCAAATCTGCGTTTCCGGTTTTATTCTACTGTCTCCTGGAGGGATCTGAATATCGATCTGCTGCGAGAGCAATCATCCAGTCTGAAGCGCAGCAGGGATGACTTTGCCACCAACTTGGCCGCCGGATTCTTTTACCGTTCCCACGGTCTTGCCGGTGAACTTATCCTGCGCCGCAGCAGCTCTGAAGAAAAATATAAACTGGTGCAGGCCCAGCCTTCTTCTCCCTTCTCGGGGAGCAATTTACTGGCGACACCGGACAGCCGCTCCATAGACACGAGAATGCTCTTGCGTCTGAGATGGCGCCTGGGTCTCAGCGATTCACTCGATATGGTTGCCAGCGTGCGCAAGTATCAGTACGACACCCCTTCAGAAAATAACTTCGACGACCGCGATGAACTGCGCTATCATATCAATCTTGAAGAACATCATCGACTGGCCGAGAATTTGAACAGCTCTCTGACACTGGAGCTGCATCTGCTGCATCTCGTCTATATCTACGGACAAAGGAGCGCCGATAACAACTGGACCCGTGTCATTCGTCTCAAACCTTCCGTTACCTGGAGGCCAAGCTCGAGAGTCGGTCTTTCCCAGTCGGCCGAGGTTCTGGCAAACTACGTCAGTTATGATTTCGAAGATTTCTTCCCCACAGTAAAAAGTTTTCTCTATCGCAAATTTACCTTGATCGATTCGGCCCAGGTTCGGCTTTCAGACCACCTGAATCTGCGGGGTCTCTATCGCCTGGAATTGGATGAGAATGGAAAATTTCTCTGGAGTTCCTGGGAGGAGCAACCCCTCCTGAACCGGACGAGCCATACAATCGATGTGGAAATAGAACACACCCTTTGGGGTCATATCTCCCTGGTTCCTGGATATTCTTATTTCACCAGGAAGGGACTGCAATATGTTATCTACGCCGCTCTTGCCACGACCAGGGACCGAACCACTTTTTTTCAGAGTTACGGCCCCAGGATTACTTTGCGTTACCTGAGTGATTCGCTCTACTGGAACCTGACGGCCAGCAGCGTTCTCACCCGGATAACGGAAAACCGGCCCCGCCGGTTGATCCGTCTCTCCGTCAACTGTCAACTTTTTCTATAATAATACTATTTCGCGAGTATGCCATGAAATCCGAGCCAGTCACCCAGAACCTGACCCTTAAAAGTAATCTAAAAGAGCTGAGAAAAATCGATAAGCTTAGTCGACATATTGCCGCTGAACTGAAGCTTTCGGAAGACCAGCGCAACAATCTTTCCATCGCTTTTACTGAAGCAGTGGGCAACGCCATTGTACACGGCAACAAACAGGATCCCCATAAAATTGTCTCGGTTGACATTATTCTCTATGCTGACCGCGTTACTATCAAAGTGCAGGATCAGGGGAAAGGATTTAATCCAGAGACGCTTCCCGACCCCCTGGACCCGGCCAACCTGATGCTGGAGCACGGCCGGGGAATTTTCATTTTAAAGAGTCTTACCGACGAAACCGACTTCTCTTTCGAGAGCGGAGGCACCACGCTCACTTTCACCTTGATTAAACAAGGCGGCTCTTAATGAATTTTTCCTACCTGATCGCCCTGATCTACCTGACGCTGGGTCTGCTGATCATCATCCTGGGGCTGATTATATTGCGGGAAAATCCCCGCCGCCGGTTAAACCGGGTCACCAGTGTTATGATGCTGTTTGCCGGTACCGCCCCCCTATTCGCCGCCTTCGGCATTCTGGTCCAGATCTCTTCACCCCTCCCCATGGACCTGGCTCCTTTCCGTAAGATCTTTCTCATCTGGGAATTCTTCTTCCCTCAGATGTTGCTCTTTTCTTTCATCTATCCCCGGGAACTCCCCTTGGCGCGCCGAAACTTTTTTTTAGTGTCACTAATCTTTCTCCCTCACATCATCCATTTCCTGCTGATCGTTACCTTTACCAATCCTGAGCAGATTACCGCGCTGGTCAACGGACCGGCGCTGGATGCCCGATTTGGTCTCATTGTCAAGCCGTTCACCCTGGTAACCGGATTCATCCTCTCACAGCTGGAATACATCTATAAAATCCATACCAACTTTTTTGCCCTGGTCAATCTTGTCTATATCATCAGTGCCATCACGCTGATGACTATCGGGTATCGTTCCCTTCCCGATGTCCGGGTGAAAAAACAGGTAGTGGTCGTCCTTTGGGGAATCCGCATCAGTGTGGGGCTCTATGCCGTGGCGTTTATTTTCCCCCACCTTCATATTTGGCATGCCGGTCCGCTGATAACCTACCTGCTCACCACACTGGCTCTGCTGGTCGGCTCCGGCTCTATCGCCTGGTCCATAATTCGTTACCAGTTCCTGGACATCCGTCTCATCATCAGGCGCGGTTTTCTGCTCTCGGTGATATTCAGTGTGCTGATCGGTCTCTACCTGCTGATCTACAGCCGCGGCAAACTTCTTATCACTTCAATTTTTGGGATTGATATCCCGGTCCTGGAGATTCTCTTTATCATCCTGGCCCTCCTCTTCTTTCAGCCTCTCTATACAGGCATCTCGGATCTGCTTGAAAAATTCCTTCTCCGTGACCGGAGAGACTACCGGAACATTCTGAACGATTTAAGCCGGAACATGATGTCCACTCTGGAACTGGAAGAATTGAGCTCCCAGATTACCTCTACCGTGACGGATGCCTTTTATCTGGATCAGACGCTGCTTTTCCTTCCTGACAGGGATAAATCCTTCAGCACACTTCTGAAAGGGAAGAGACTGACATACACTCCCTCACCGCGCGGAAAACAATTTTTTATGGATTGCGGCGGATACCTCAGTTTCGATGAACTCGTTCTGAACAGCGGAGGAGACGGTTCTCTGGAAATGCTGCGCCAGCTCCACCCCGTGCTCTTGGTTCCTCTGCTCTACCGTGAGCGCATAAGCGGCATTCTGGTGCTTGGCGGAAAAAAGAACGGCACTCCCTTCTCGGCTGAAGAGAAAAGCCTCCTCGCCGTGCTTTCAGGGCAGGCTGCTATTGCCCTGGAGAATGCCCGTCTCTATTTGGAAATGCTGGAAAAACGCCGCATGCAGGAGGAACTCGCCTTCGCCAGAGAGATTCAAAACAATCTTCTCCCCCGCTTGACCCCGGAAGGTGACCGTTTTGAACTGGCCGGATATAACCTTCCCTCCCGCGAAGTGGGTGGAGATTACTATGATTTTCTGGAACTTACTCCAAACTGTCTGGGATTAGCCATAGGAGACATTTCAGGGAAGGGGGTTCCTGCGGCGATTCTCATGTCAAACCTGCAGGCTGCCCTGCGCCTTTCGGTCTCAGGCTGCAGTGGAGTAAGTGATGTCATGTCACGGATAAACAACCATATTACCCGCACGACAACGGCGGAAAAATTCGCCACATTCTTTTTCGCGTCTCTCGATCTCACCACTCTGAAGCTGAGCTACTGCAACGCCGGACATAATTATCCTATTCTGAAAAGGAAAGGCCGGGTGCCCGTCTTCCTGGAAAAAAGCAATATTATGATCGGAGCCAGGGAGAATTTTAATTTTATTTCATCATCTCTGACTCTGGGAAGCGGTGATCTGCTCATTCTCTATACCGACGGCGTAACCGAGGCCTTCAGCCAAAACCGGGAGCAATTCGGCGAAGAACGGCTGCTCGACCTCATAAAAAACTTAACTCGTAGCGTGCCGGCTGCCGAAATCGTCGATCTCATCCTTTCCCGAGTGAGGGAATTCAGCGGTGACTCCATCTATGCCGACGATTTGACTCTGGTTGTACTGCGCATCAGGTAAGCGGAGAACCATTCGTGACAAAGATCGACCTCAAGGGAATGTCGCGCTCCGAGCTGGAAGATTTCGTTCGTTCTCTGGGAGAGAAACGCTTCCGGGCGGATCAACTCTGGAACTGGATGTACGTCCGATCGGAAGAAAATTTTGAAAACATGACCAATATATCCCGGCCTCTGCGGGAACGCCTGGCTCTGCAGGCCTATATCAGCAGTCTATGCCTGGAAGAAGAGGCCGTTTCCCCCAGCAGCGGCACCCGCAAATTTCTCTGGCGGCTCGAGGACGGACAGCGTATAGAGTCTGTCTACATCCCGGAAACGAGGCGGCACACCCTCTGCCTCTCGACCCAGGTCGGCTGTGCCTTGGGCTGCCGTTTCTGCGCCACGGGCACATTGGGATTCACGCGCAACCTTGCCGTCCATGAAATCATCAATCAGGTAACCGGGGCGTCCGGTCACATCGGCCGTAAACCCACCAACCTGGTGCTCATGGGAATGGGTGAACCATTCCTCAACTACGATAATGTCATCAAGGCTCTCTATATACTCAACGATCAGGATGGACTGGCCTTCAGCCACCGCCGCATCACCATATCCACAGCCGGCCTGGTGGATCAGCTGCGTCGCTATACCAGGGAAAGTCATCCCTTTAAACTGGCCATCTCGCTCCACGCCACTACCGAAAAGCAGCGGACTGCTCTTATGCCCGTGAACAGGAACTCTGCGCTGCGGGATCTAATCGGCGTTTCCAGAGAATACTGCCGCGTTTCAGGGAAACGGCTCACATTTGAATATCTGCTCCTGAAAGGAATAAATGACAAGCCCGAGGACGGCCGCCGCCTGCTCTCACTCCTTTCAGGCATCCCCTGTAAGGTGAACATCATCGCTTATAACGAAACAGGCACCGGCTATGCCTCGCCGGATGAAGAAACCATAAACACCTTCGCCGAATCGATCAGGCCGCTTCTGGCGCCGGTTACCCGGCGATTGAGCAAGGGGGACGATATTCAGGGAGGGTGCGGTCAGCTTGCTGCCTGCGCTGCGGCAAAAAATCTCCGCTGATAGATACATCCGTCCGATAAAAACAAAAATTCACTTGAAATTAGG
The DNA here is from genome assembly GCA_964621645.1 of uncultured bacterium. Lineage (GTDB taxonomy): Bacteria > Zhuqueibacterota > QNDG01 > QNDG01 > JAGLOF01 > CAZUMH01. Next base: position 13,769 of record CAZUMH010000011.1, on the reverse strand, counting down.
TAATTTTTCTCTAACTTACAGCAATAATGAAAATCCCTTTTGACAATTTCTTCAGAAGGATCTTTCAAAGCAGGCAGCCCCGAATTATTAAGACGGCTGAGAAGATGCCTCCCTGGATACGCGCATTCCAAGCCTGGTTCTATCTGCCGGTGCTGGCGGCTCTCACTCTGCTCATCCTGCAGGCCGGGATGAGATTATCACTGCCGCGTTTCGTAATCCTAATATCCTCTGTTATCGACCTCATCGTAATTGCCGGCTTTATCATTCAGCTGGTGCTGTTGGCATCCCGTTCCTTTCTCCGCATTGATTTTTTCCGGCGCCAGGCAATAGACATCCTGATAATCCTCATTTTCATAATGCAGCTGATCTCTCTGAAGACACTGACGGGGCTTGTCGTGCTTCTTTCGCTTATGCGCCTCCTGGTCACATTTACCCAGACACCCCGTTTCTCCCGTCTTCTGCGCCGGGTACGGCTCAACACTCCTCAGATCGTTCTGGTCAGTTTCCTGGGAACTATCCTCATCGGAACTCTGCTGCTCACGTTTCCCATTGCCACCGCAGACGGCAAAGGCGCAACGTTAGTGGACGCGCTTTTTACGGCGACATCGGCCACCTGCGTTACCGGACTCATTGTGCAGGATACTCCAACCTATTTTTCCACCTTCGGGCAACTGGTGATCCTTACCCTGATCCAGCTGGGCGGACTTGGCATCATGACCTACTCCGCTTTTGTGGCGCTGCTCATCGGCAAATTCGGGCTGGGACAGCGCAAGATCCTGCAGGAGATGTTCGAGGAAGAGCGCAATATCTTTCAGATGATCTTCTACATTTTCAAGATGACTGTTATCATCGAATTAGTGGGCATGCTGCTGCTTTTCTCCCGCTGGATCTTCCGGTTCCATGAAGTCGGAAAGACCCTCTATTTCAGCCTCTTCCACTCCATCTCCGCCTTCTGCAACGCCGGATTTTCTCTTTTTTCCGATTCACTGCAGGGATTCGTCAATGATCCGGCGGTGAACCTCATCATCATGGCTCTCATCCTTATCGGCGGCATCGGATTCCTGGTGGTAGCCGACCTCACCAAAAAGAGGGGCAGAGTCTATCATCGCCTCTCATCTCATTCGCGCCTGGTTCTGATTACATCCGCCTCCCTGATTGTCTTGGGTTTTTTCATTGTCTTCTTCTTCGAATTCGACACCTCGTTACATGGTCTGTCACTGGGCGGCAAGCTATGGGCCGCTCTCTTCCAATCGGTAACTCCCCGTACGGCCGGGTTCAACACCATCCCCATAGCGGCCATGAATCAGATTACGCTGACTGTCCTCATGATGCTGATGTTTATCGGAGCCTCTCCCGGCTCCACCGGCGGCGGCATTAAGACGTCCACGTTCGCTGTCCTCATCCTTTCACTCAGAAGCATGCTCCGCAACCGGGGCCAGGTTGAAGTATTTAACCGTACTATTCCGGCTCAAGCCGTACTCAAGGTAGTGGCTCTTCTGGTCTGCGCTCTGGTGCTGATTCTCACCATCTTCTCTCTCCTGCTGACAACGGAGGACAAACCCTTCCTCCCGCTCCTGTTTGAAACCATTTCCGCCTTCGGCACCGTGGGACTGAGCATGGGGGTAACCCCGGAATTGACGGTAAAGGGCAAACTGTTTATAAGCCTTCTTATGTACCTGGGCCGCATCGGCCCCCTCACCTTCGCTCTCGCTCTGGCAGGACGCGTCCGCTACAGCAAGATACGTTATCCTGAAACAAAAATAATGCTTGGTTAAGCAGGGAGGATCTATGCAGTTTGCGGTCATCGGCTTGGGAACGTTCGGGATGAAAATCATCCAGACCCTGACGGAATACGGTTCCGAGGTCATAGCCATAGATCGTGACATGAACAAGGTCGAGATGATCAAGGATAAAGTGGCCATCTCATTGTCACTGGACTCCACTGACGAGGTCGCTATGAACGCGACCCATATTGAAAACGTAGACGCGGCGGTCGTGGCTCTCGGTGAAGCACAGGAAGAAGCGATCCTGACCACCGTCATCCTGAAAAAAATGGGTATTCATCCCATCATCACCCGGGCGGCAAACAGCCTCTACGCTCACGTACTCAAACAGGTAGGGGCGGACCAGGTCATCATTATAGAAGAACAGGCTGGGATTAATCTGGCCAAGCGAATTCTGGCTCCTGAAATCAAGGAAAAGATATCATTGACCACCGGTCACAGTCTGGTGGAAATCGAAGCCCGCAAGGATTTCATCGGCAAGACCCTGAAGGAGCTGGATATCCGCCGTAATTACGGAGTCAATGTCATCGCCATTCAGAAAACGGTGACTAAGATCGATGATGAGGGCAAGGTCGTCCATGCTGTGGAGCTCAACGATCTGCCGGGCTCGGATGACATCATCCAGTCCGGGGATGTGTTGGTGGTAGTGGGCAACGAAACGGATATCGAGAAACTAGCGTTGAGCAAGGAATAATCATGATAAAGACCGGCAAGGGGAAAATCAGATTCGCGCTGATCATCGTCTGTGCCATCTCTCTTTCTACTTCTCTTTTTTCTCTCTCCTACCTGAGCCGCATGGCGGCCAAGGTAGATCAGATCGGATTCAGCGACGCCCGTCTCGCCAATCTGGGCGAATCAATCTCCCTGGACCTGCTGCGGGCCCGCAGGGAAGAGAAAAACTTCATTATCTATCTGGATACCACCTATCTGACCAGCAATAAAGTCATCCTGCGCCGCATTGAATATGACGTAAAACAGGCCCGCTCCATCTACCTGGTTGAGCCCGGAAAACTCGATTCCATCGATGCCTTGCTGAAGCAGTATGAAGACAGGCTGGATCAACTGGCCGATATCCTGCAGGAGGATCCCCGGGCTCTGATCAATCTGCAACAGCAGGCCCTGGCGTATGAAAAAGAACTGAAGAAAAACAGCCGGCAAGATACGGGCGACGGAGAGATTGCTCCCGACTGGATCGGCGATATTAATCTGCTGCTCTATAATGCCGGGGCCAAAATGTCATCGGAAAAAACCCAGCTCTTCGACGAGATTAAAAATATCACTAATGGACTGGCACAGTTGAGCGAAGAGATCACGGCCCGGGCCCGAAATTCCATGGTGGATCATATCCGGGAGGGATTGGAATACACCCTCAAAGCGCAGCGAAACACCATCACGGTGCTTATCATCTCGGCACTGCTTCTCATCCTGCTCATCATCCGTTTGCCCAGTTACATCTTTTTGCCTCTTTATAGGATCAACCGCGCTCTGGAAGCAATCGCCCGGGGTGAAACCGATATTTCCATTCCCCAGACGGATACCCCGGATGAGATGGGACTGCTCTCCCGCTCCTTTCAAACCGCCTTTAGGAGACTGCAGGAATTCAACCTGCTCAAGTCGGAAAAGATCGCCGAGAACCGCCGCATTCTCCAGCGCGTCATGGAGGAGGTGACAGAAGGAGTGATCATCCTGTCGGCGGATCTGCTGATCAGCTATATTAACGATTCGGCCAAGGCTCTTCTGGGAGAGAGTGACTCCAATCTCGCCGGACATCACCTAAAAGACATTCCTCAGCTCTGGGGCGCTTTGGAACAGACCATTACCGATATTAAGAAAAAGGGACGCTGTGAGATCTCTCTGAAAATGAAGAAAATAAAATCCGCCGGCATCATTCCCAACATCAATGAAGCCCAGGATCTGGAAAGCATCATCATCGTTTTAAAATAGATAAAAGGCTACGGGATGAGATTGAAAATAAGTGACATTAGCGTTCCTCCCCGTATCAGGCAGGAAGAAGGAGACACTGGCAGTCTCAACGAATCTATCGAAAAGCACGGACTGCTGCATCCCATCCTGGTGGACGAGCAGTACAATCTTATCGCCGGCTATCGCCGGCTCCAGGTCTGCCGCAAGCTGGGCTGGACCCATATCGAAGCAATCGTCGTCGAAACCGGCGGAGACCGGCTCAAGAAACTCGAAATCGAGCTACAGGAAAATCTGGGCCGCCGGGATCTCACTGATGGGGATTTGGAGGCTTACCGCCTCCGGCGGGCCCAAATGGAAGCGGCTTCCCACAAAAAAATCTCTTTCTGGCAATGGCTCAAGAAACTCTTTACCGCCGTTGTCGCATTATTCAAAAGAGGCGAAGGATGAAAGTCTCAATTATCATTACTATCGTGATCAGTATGCTCCTGGTCATCGCTCTGCTTCAGAACAATCAGCCGGTGGATCTGACCTTTCTCTTCTGGACGGGTCACATCTCCCGGACGCTGCTCATGCTGATCACCTTCATCGTCGGTGTGACAGTGGGACTCATTCTGGGCAGGAGGAGAAAAAAGAATGTTGTTCCTGCTCCGGCGGCACCTCCGAATCAAGAGTAGCATCGTCTTTACCCTGCTTCTTATTCCGTTTTTCATCCTCACATACTGGGGAGGATGCTCCTCTTCTTCGGGCTGGGAAACCCTGCCGCGGCAGCTGCACCGGGCCTATGCTCATGCCCTGGAGACGGGACATATTTCCGCCGCGGATACGGTGCTGCTGGTTTCCACACGGGAACAGAAACTCTATCTGGTACGGGACAGTGAAGTGAAAAACTCCTGGCCCGTCTCCACGTCGAGTCACGGACTGGGCAATCGTGAGGGGAGCAACAGAACCCCCCCGGGAACCCATGCCGTGGCCGCCAAGATCGGCGCAGGGGCACCGGAGGGCACCATCTTTCGGGGCAGACATAACACCGGAGAGATCGCGACTATCTGGAAGGACAAGCGGGACGCGGCAGCGGATCTGGTGCTCACCCGCATCATCCGGCTGCGGGGCCTGGAGCCTGGGATCAATGAAGGAGGCGAGGTGGATTCCTTCCGCCGCAACATCTACATCCACGGGACCAACGAGGAAGGACTTATCTCGACTCCCTCCTCTCACGGCTGCATCCGTATGCGCAACCGGGACGTGATAGAACTCTTCGATCTGGTTTCCGAAAACACCGTTGTGGAAATCTTCTGACTGTCCAGCCGAGGCATTCTTCCCATGATACAACGGACATCACCGTTTCCGCCTGAAGGGACCAAAGACCGCCCCCGGGTGGCGGTCAGCGCCTGCCTGCTTGGGCATCCGGTGCGCTACGACGGCGGTGAAAAATTCTTCCCTGTTATTGTGGAAGAGATGGCGCCGCTGCTGGAACTCCTGCCCCTTTGCCCGGAATGGGAGAGCGGCCTGCCCGTCCCCCGAGAGCCCATGCGGCTGGAAGACAGGGACAGAAAGATCAGGCTGCGCTCTGAGAAGGGAGAGGATCATACCAAGCGGCTGGAAACGTGGAGCAGGAGAAAAATCAAGAGTCTGAAAAGAGACGACATCCGGGGATTGATCCTCAAGGCCCGCTCCCCCAGCTGCGGCAGTCTGGATACTCCCATATTCCGCAACGGAGAGGAGGAGCCGGCCGTCCTGGGCGCGGGAATATTTGCGCGGATAGTTCAGGAATCCTTCCCGGAACTCCCCGTCATCGACGAAGAGCGCCTGGCGGACACAGCGTTGCGGCAGGAGTTCCTCAGCCGCGTTGATCGGGATGGATCATGAACGGATTTGTAATCTTGCAGGTCGGGGTTCTATCCCGACGATACCTCACCTCGCGCTGCATCCGGGAGGGCACCGTGCGACGCACCTCGAAGGTGCGTCACACGTTTTTTCATATAACTTTCTGATCGCCCTGGATATTCATCCAGGGCGTATATGAGGAAAAATGTTCATTTCGGGTGAGAGTGTCCGGATTGAATAATTGAATGGAAAGCCCCGAAATCGCCGCGACGCCTGTGGAAAAGCCGCCGCGGCGATTGTTTTTACTATTGCGGAAAGGACTATCCTCTGAACATATAGGTAAACTTGACGAAGATAATATTGTCGGACCAGGTATTGAAAAGCGACCGCATGTCCCTGCTAAAACGGTAATCACCGGGATTGTCGAAATTACTGCGGTTCTGGGTCCAGACCAGATAGAGCAGCGATCCCGGCAGATACTCCCAGCGAAGGACCATATTCGCTTTAAATGACTTCATGTTGAAATCGGGATTACCGCTGTAGGCGTAGGGATTGTACTCGTAAGTCCCGGCCTCGGCCAGCTCCTTGAAGCCATAGTAATGCCCCACGGCCAGGAACGGCTGAATATAGGTTTGCAGGGAGAGCCGGGGAGTGATGCCCCAATCCATACGCATGGTCAGCGCCGTAACCCTATAGTCGATGGTCGAAAACACATAGTGGACACCGTAAGGGGCGGCGGCGCCGGCAATGTTGCTTACCCACTGTTGCTTATCATTGGCTGTAGTGCCGGAACCGGACAGGGTAAGCCGAACTGAAGATGAGGGCTTGTAGATCAGTCCTACTTCAAATTGTCTGTAAAAACCTTTATCATTGCTGTCTTGATTTTGAAAATTCACTTCTGCCTGTACGGATTTTCTGGAATCTGTATTGATGCTCGCAGAGGAATTGATGTAGCCCGCGTACCCCATAAGCGGACCTCCCCGGGTCAGGGTCGTGCTTAAGCCATCGGGAGTAAACTGAATATTACTGTTCAGCACCCAGTAATTCGGCATGACCACCGTCAGTGCTCCGTAGGTTTGCTTAAACAGCAGGTTGCCGTCAAAATCGAAATTACGGGATGTCATGAGGCTGAGATAGATCTGGCGGTACCAGGATTTCGGTTCCAGCCAGCGGTACTGACCCACCACATGCCAGTTTATTCTGTTTGTCGACTGAATGTAGCCGGCATCATTGACGTCGAATCCCGGGGAAATGAAGCCGAGCGCCGCCTGCATCGTGAAGTTGCCCCTCATCTTCTTTATGCCGAACCGCCCCTGATACCCGGAGATCGCTGTTCTTGTGCTGTCAAAATCCGTATACTCTAAATCGGGACGCTGAAAATAGTGCGTCGAAGACTGCTGCAGAACCGCTATCCGTTCTTCCGATCCATGAACATTAGAATAAATAAAATTCCCCATAAAAGCCCAGGCCCGCTCTTTCCCGAAAAAGGTCCAGCCGTCGATGCCGCCTACTAAGGCCCGGCTGTTGTTGATATCAGCCAGCTGCTTTTCGTCCAGCTTGCGGCTAACGCCGGTAAAGATAAATCCCAGGCCCTGGTCTCCGTCATTGAACTCTTTCATGCCGCGCAGCACGTTGTAGGTGGCCAGCGGCTCGATTGGATCTTTAAACCGGGTACCGGCAGAATCAACCAATCCATACTCTTTCTGGGTCACGGCGCTTATCGCCCCTACTTTCCAGCTGCCGATCCTGCCGCTTACCTTGGAGGCACCGAGGATCGTCGTATTTTCGTTTCGGGATACTTCACCGGTATGGGTGACACTGCCGGCAGGTGTTCTGCCGATGCGCCGGCTGTAAAAGGCTCGTGGATCACTCCAGTAGCAACTCCAGACCCCGCCAGCCGGATTGCTGCCGAAGCTGAATATGTCGGCTCCTTCAATAAAGAACTCTCTCTTTTCGGAGTAATATGTTTCAAAGGCCGACAGATTCATGACAGCGGGATCAACTTCCGCCTGGCCGAAGTCGGGATTGACGGCAAGGTCAAGAGTGAGGTTACCGGTGATACCGTATTTGAGATCAAGGCCCATATTCGATCCCCAGCGGTCCTGCTGGTAAAAGGCGCCGCCGCGGGCAGCGGGAGAGTAATCACTCTTCCCCATAGCATAAGGGGCAATGAACAAGCGGGACGGAGGAGAAATACCGCGGATACCGGTCAGGGTGCCGAACCGTGAGACAAATCCATTCTCTTTCTTCGGTACCATTACAAACCAGTCCCCCTCCGCGTTCTTGATGACATACCGTTTGAAATTGATGCCGAATTCGTATTCATCCTGTTTACTGAATCGCAGCTGCGTGTACGGGATGAACATCTCAAAGGTCCATTTATTACCATCCCGCCTTGCGGCGCTTTCCCAGATACCGTTCCAGTCATCCTCTTGATAAATATCCTGGTACATTTTCTGATCCATGATGGAGCCGTCTGGATTAACTCCGAATCCGAAAGCGGTCTGGTTGTCGTTGTCGGGATCGATCCAGAACCAGAACCAGTCGGATTCGACAAACTTGTCCCTGCGGGCTAATCCCCCGGCGATGGAATCGGGCCCTGTATGATAACACTTTCCGGCGACATAGATTCCGGCGTCATCATAGGCAATGTACACTTCCGTCTTTTCCGTGGGATCGGCCCCTTCAATTGGATCACGCATAATCAGACTGCTGTATCCGGGATTCGCCCAGACGGCCTCGCTGAGGACACCGTCAACAACTATTTTTTCCGTTGCCCGCCGGGCATTGATTGATGCGGTCGTTTTGATCAATCCAGCCGCTGCCGGAATAGCGGCGATGACTGCGGCTGCCATGATACTAACCAGAATGCTCTTCTTCATCGCGTGTTCTCCTTATTAGTAAATCCCTGTAATCCAGCCATCGTTTAAGTACGTATACGGTAGTCTGATGAAAAAAGTGGTCCTGAATTGTAATCTCGAACGAAACAGGGGTTACGAATGGTAATTTCGAACGATCATCCCCGCTGCGCCGTCTTTCTATTAAGACAGCTGCGGCACCTTCCAGGTTTACATTTACATTAGACCCTGTCAGGATTTCCGACCCTGACAGGGTCTAATTCTTCAGAATTTAAGATAGCTAGTTATCGGGATAATGTGGTAGGAAGACAGGAGTGCCAAAGATACCTATGTTCCCCAAGGCTCTAAGTTTGCAAAGACATCTGTTGCCTTGGATGGATTTTTTCTCGTTCCCAAACTCCGGTTTTGGAACGTACATACAGCTAAAATACGATCGCCCTGGATATTACAATCAAGACCTCCCGGAGGTTTTGAACCTCCGGGAGGTCTAATAAAACGGTTCTTGGCCCTGTCATTAGTTGTAGGTCGGGATTCTATCCCGACAATCGATACGGGAAGACCACGGGCGATGCACCTTGGAGGTGCGTCGCCCGTTTTATATTGCTTCTTTTTTAGATTCTTTCAAACCAGAAGCGTACCGGGACAGGCTCTTATCAGGTGGACTTGTATTTATTTGGATAAATCCGTTACGATGAAAGTTCCTCACCCGGGACCAGGAAAGCGGTACACCGTCTCGGACCGGTAGACCTCACCCGGCTTCAGTTCGATGGATGGAAAGTCGGCATGATTCGGGGCGTCCGGGAAATGCTGGGTCTCCAGGCAGAGCCCGCCCCGCGGGCCGTACCGTCGTCCCTCTTTCCCAGACGGATCATCGGACAGAAAATTACCGGCGTAAAACTGCATTCCCGGTTCGGTGGTCCAGACTTCCAGACTGATTTCTTCATCGGGACTGATCAGCCGCGCCGCTCTGGTAAGGGAATCATCCTCTTTGTTCAAAACCCAGTTATGATCATATCCTCCCCCGCGGATAAGCTGTTCATCACCGTCATCGATTCTCTCACCGATGCGGCGGGGCCGCTTGAAATCAAGGGGGGTCCCTTTCACCGGCCTGATCTCGCCAGTGGGGATGATATCCGCGTCCACCGGAGTATACTGTTCAGCGTTGATCTCGAGCAGATGATCCAGGATGGTTTCGTCGCCGCTGAGATTTAAGTAGGCGTGATTGGTCAGGTTGACGATGGTCGGGCTGTCGGTCACGGCATGGTAGGATATCCGTAGATCCCGGCCGGTGACTCTGTAGGTTACCCGGCAGTCCAGATTGCCCGGGTACCCCTCCTCACCATCAGGGCTGGCATATTCCAACATGAGGAATGGACCGTCGGCATCCTGGCCCGTCCGGGAGCGCCAGAGCCGATGACTGAACCCCCGCTTCCCGCCGTGCAGGTGATGCCGGCCGTGATTGATGCTCAGCTGCCGCTCCTTTCCGGAAAGAGAAAAACGTCCCGCCGCGATACGGTTGGCACAGCGTCCCGCCACCACTCCAAGGTAGCTGGGATTGGTCAGGTAATCCTTCAGAGATGAGTAACCCAGCACCACGTCCCGCGATTCCCCGTCGGCAAGAGTGACAATGAGGGAAGTCACGGCGCAGCCGAAATCGGTAATCCGTGCTTCCACTCCTGCTTCTGAGGCCAGCCGGTACAGTCTCACCTCGGAGCCGTCATTTAATCTGCCAAAGGGGACTGAATCAACCATTATTGTTTTATTCCTCATTAATTTTCTATTGGACGAGTAATACCTTGCAGGTCCGAACCGCTTCGAGCGAATGAAGCCGCACCACATAGACGCCGCTGCCCAGAGGGCGCCCGGCGTCGTCCCGGCCTTCCCAGCGGACCTGGTGGCGTCCCGCCTCTACGATACCCTGGGCCAGATCGGCCACCAGGGCGCCTTTTATATCATATACTTTAAGGTCGATTCGTGAGCGCCGGGGAACTTCGTATATAATGACCGTGCCGGCGTTGAAAGGATTAGGGTAGTTCGGACCCAGACACCAGTCCGCGGGAGATGGCGTATTCTCTGTCTCCGGGACGGCAGTACTCTCAAGAACGGTCAGATTTACCGGCAGCTTTATGGTAGGCTGCAGGGAATCGTTTGTCATCACGCTGACCATGCCCTGGTACTCGCCCGGATCCATCTCTCCCGGCCGAACGGTTAGATCTAAATCAATTGAATCCCCAGGGACAATAGTCCCGCCGCCGCTGCCCAGCTCCATCCACTCGGCCGGCAGGGTTCCCTCTCCTTGCCGGGTCATCCCGTCCAGGCTCTCACCGTCGTTTTCGAACAGTACTTCTGAGCCGTCTTCTACGCGGATATCATCCAGAAAGAGGCCGTTTACTGTAGGATCATCAGCGGTGCAAAATCCCATATCAGAGGCAAAGGCGAAGCGGATGATGACGGAGGCGCCGCTGTAGGATTGAAGATCGAACCGCACCGGAATCCAGCCGCCGCTGCTGCCGCCCCAGCCGGCAATGCCCGTACCCATGTCCCAGCCCTGATCCGGATTACCAAAACTCCAGAGACTGGCGCAGTTGTAGGAGGGCGAATCCGGCTGAATCACCTGGAATGATTGCCCCCCGTTCGTTGAAATCCAGACATTCCAGCCGTCCCAGCCGTCCCAGGGGGAAGGCGCTTCGGCCGGATCCTCGATCTCCCATCTGCCCATAAAACGCAGCAGAGGATCGGTCGCTCCGGATAGATCCAGTTCGGGAGTATCCAGATACTGCAGCCAATGATTGTCATATCCTCCTATCTCTTTATCACCGCACCAGATGGATTTCCCCTGCCAGGCCATGAGCGTATCGGGATGGAATGCCAGCACCTTCTTGAAATCGACCGCGGAGAACTCCACCCGTTCGCTCCCCGCATTGCGTAAAAAGACGGACTGCACCCTTTCCTCGTCCTGGCGCACTTCCACGTCGATCCGGGAGCGGGAAAGACTGACACCCTGGGTGAGGACATCGTAGATGGAACAAATAAAGGTCTCAATGGTGCATTGTCCCCATTTTATGCGAAAATAGCCGTTTTCTCCCCAATAGCGTCCCCAGCTGTTCTTGCAGATCCAGCAGGAGTCGGCATCGCTCCAGCCCACAATGAGCACGGCGTGACCGCCTCTTTCCTCTCCAGAGACATGTTCGTATACGCCACCGTAATAGGAATAGAAATCATCAAAAACAGTATAGGTCGCCGAGACCGGATGGCGCATGAGGGCGGCCTTTATATTATCGACCTCTCCCACCGAGGTGGTAACATATCCCCAGCCTGGTATCTTAACTACTTCTGATTCCCAGCCAGAGCAAGCCGCGGACAGGGTGAGGGTATCGGTCGCCGCGTAGGGCATGCAATCTTCACCGGGGATTCCCGTCTGTTGAAAAAAGGTGAGTGCGTCGTTCACGCCGCCTCCGTTGCAGGACCCCGCCTGACCGCTGGAGATGAGAAATTGTTCCGATAGATCGATGGCCGAATCCGGCCTGACATTTTGTATCTTCCACCAGCTTTCAAGCTGGGCCGTGGCCGAAAAGGCCCAGCAGCTGCCGCAGTTCCCTTGATTTCTCACACTGGTCAACCAGTTGCCGTTGTAGTTGCGCCAGTCCAAGTCCGACGGATACTGCTCCGGCGCCGGAATGGGGAGAAGACGTGTTTTGGCCAGGGCCGCATCGGGTTTCACGCTTCCTAAAAGGCGCAGCCGGGATGCCTCGTCCAGCCGGGTGACCCAGTTCTCTCCGGCAGTCCAGTGAGCTCCCTTCTCCTGGATGGCTCTGCGGATCTGCTCGATATTTGTCTGCGAACGCGCCGGCAACAGTAATCCCGCTTGCAAAAGGATGAGACAGAGCAGCAACTTTTTTACTGAATACACCCTTCTCATAATCATCCTCTTTTAAATTAGAAGGAAAGAATGATCCCCAGTGAATTCGATCCTGCCGTCATTCTGACAGACCCGGAGTGAGGCCGCCAATGGGCCCGCGGCACCAGCCAGCCCACCAGGGCTCCAACGGCAGCTCCTGCCAGCACATCGGTAACAAAATGATTGCCGCTGGTCACTCGGAATACCGCAGTGGCACCGGCCAGAGAGAGTCCCCCGGCCCAAAGCGGCATAACCAAAGGTGAATCCGGATGCCTCTTTTCATAGACCCAAGCGGCGAAAACCGCTCCCTGAAACGCAACAGCAGTATGACCGGACCAGAAAGAACGTGAGGCGGACCTGTTCAGCGTACCGGATTCCGCGCGGTAGGCATACGGACGCGGTCTCCGCCTCAGGCCCTTGGCTGTTTCCGTCAGTCCCTGAACCAGGATGAGGGATTCGGCATACATGCCCAGATCAATGAGCCATTCTTTATCATCCCCGCCCAGGAAGGGAATAATAAGAGGCAGGGCCACACATGCTCCGCTGGTAATGTCACTGGGCACTTTGGTTCCCGGCAGGAACTTTTCGGGTAATCGGTCCGGAAACCTGAGATTATTTTCATGGAGAAGAGCTGGATCCGGAGGGCTTGTCTCAAAATAGAGTGCCAATCCGCCGGCCAGCAATCCGATGCCGCTTGCCAGGATGACCGCTTCCCGGGTGCTGGAAAAGGTAAAGACATCCTTCTCCTGACCGGACAGTGATTCCTGCCCGATAAGAAAGGCCAGCATTACTATGAACCAACATATTTTCTTTCTGCGGTTCATCTCCCGGAACCGCAAATTTTTTGAAACATATCACTCTCTCAGGCGTATCATTTTGTAAGATGCTTGCGACTGAGGAAGAATAATGGATATTGTGGCCTTTTTAATGATTCTGATCCTGGTGATCGTGGCCTTCAAAGTGGCGGCTGTTATCTTTAAGACCGCCTTCTTCCTCATCAGCATTCCATTGCAGATTGTTCTCTTTGTGGGGTTGAGCCTTATTATGGTAGCTCTGCTTCCTGCTATGATAATCACGGGCCTTACGGCAATTTTTATGATACCCTACGCTTTTCTTGGGCCGTTATTGCCCTTTATTCTCGTTTTACTGGGATTATACCTTGTCTTGAAAAAATAACAGTTCACACACACCATCTCTCATTTTTACACCCAGGCCGGAAGGTTGATCACCTTCCGGCCTGCCTCCTTTACATTCGGTATCAAGACAGGAAATCAAACACGCAGAATGGATTGTGTTCAATATACGCATCCGTTTCCAGTATACGCCACCCCCACCGCCGGGCCCGTATACGAAAAAGCCAGAGTGGATTAACCGCTACCGGGTGGCCGAATAACCTCAGCAGGTGGCGGTCAGCCCAGGCGTCACCAAAAGCCACCGAGTTTCCGAAATCAACTCTCTGTGTATCCACCAGAGCTGACAGGG
>CAZUMH010000010.1:0-51145 GCA_964621645.1 uncultured bacterium | reverse complement strand
GCGAACGATACATTCGGCATAGTCGGTCAAATTGATCGTATATCGAAAAAATATGAGGAACTGAATAAAAGCAGCGAAGATGACGAAGCCGATCCCTGGCGATTGGTACCCGGGAAAATCCCGGTTCAGTTTCGAACTTACAGATATTCAACGATGGAGGAGCCAAGCCTGAATATTCAGACGATCACCAGTATTGAGAATCGAAAACCCTCGGCGGATAAATTTAAGGTGCCGGGAGAGAATGAGGGCTTTATGAAAATCTCGATGATGGACATGATGAAGCAGATGATGCCCGATGAGGGATGATATATGAGTGCGGGAATTACGATCGGGTGGCTGCTGCTGAGTGAAAGAACCTTTCTATGGCATGTTCGAAAAAATATCACTTCATAAGAATATGTAATTACTATATTGGAGTGAGATAAAGATTTTTTATATCCATTTTTTGGAGGGCGGACCAATGAAAAAGACGATAATTTTTTCATTGCTGGGAATTGGGTTATTCTGCCTCGTCATAGCCTGCGCAAAGCCAGGTGAACTCGCCGTAATTCACCAGGTAACGGGTCCTGTCCAAACCAACTGCTATCTTATCTATGATACGGCCACGAAAGACGCTGCACTGATCGATGTGGGCGGTCAGGTCGACTCTCTTGTTTCTTTCATCGAAGATAATAATTTACAGCTTAAATATATTTTCGCGACCCACTGTCACATGGACCATATAGAGGGGGTTCCTCAAATGCAGAAGCGTTTTCCTGATGCCTCTGTTTGCTATAATAAGGAAGACTATAAAGATTTTCTCGTTTCCATAGAATGGATGCGGCAAAATGAACCTGAAGTTGTCGCCCAAATGATGAAAATGCCTGATTTTAAAAAATGGTTCGAGTATGACATGTCTGTATTCAAAGAACCGGATATATACCTTGAAGATAACCAGATGTATACATTGGGGAATCTTAAAATAAAAACTATCTTTTCTCCAGGTCATTCCAAGGGCAGTATCTGTTTTCATGTCGACGATGCCTTGTTTTCAGGCGATGTTTTATTTCAGAGGCGAGTCGGCCGTACCGATCTGTTGGGCGGATCAAAGGAAGACATCATTCAATCTGTTCAGAGATTGTACCGGGAATTACCCGAAATGACGAAAGTGTATCCCGGACATGGAGAATTTACCGACATAGGGTCCGAGAAGCGATATAATAAAGAAGTGCGTGCGGATGATGCTTCTGTTACTAATTAAATGCACCGTAATGTGGTATCAAAAGCAGACAGAAGTTATTTGGATATGAATCTCAGAATTACAATATTTTCTTCAACGGTATTGATCGCCTTCATCCTTATGGGATGTTCCGGTGACGTCAATCCGGTAGCTCCGGATCAGGGAGCATGGGTATCTGATATTCCCTTTACCTATACCTTGTTGGGTATCGAGAATACACTTCCTCATGATAATAGGATTTATGAAACGGCAAATTTCCTTATTTTCAGCGATGCCAGCAGTGATGCACTTAAAATAGAAATAGCAGTAATAGCCGAGGAATCATTGGCGGAATTGAAACAGGCATTTACTATTTCAAGCAGTACCGAATTGGGGATCACAGACCAGGAGTCAAAGGTAAAAATTTATATCAACAGATATCTCGCGCATCATCAGGAGGTTTTTGCCTGTGGAATGATCATATACTCGCCAGAGTCTCCCCCATCTGTCCCTGTGCAAAGATACAGCCGCCTTATCAAGCATGAATTAATGCATGTGTTTCAGCATTTATTAGGATTGGGATTAAATGGGTATGATGATTGGCCGGACTGTTGGTTCAGTGAAGGGATAGCAGAGTTCATCAGCGGCGGTGTTCATGATACCATAACCAGTCAGGATGAGATCGACGGGTGGATCGCTGCAGAAGATCACGTGTGTCCCGTCAGCATCCATTCATTTCATGATTATCCGGTTCGCTTCGACAGGGTTAATGAATACTATCCTATATTTGAATTGGCGGTGCGATACCTTCTCGATCCTGATGGCAGGAATAAAAAGATATCAGATGTAAAACAGTTATACGAAGCCTTAAAAAACGGGGATGCCTTCAGTACCGCTTTTGTGAATACGATGGGAATGAGCCTGGATTATTATGAAAACCATTTTTTTGAGCTGATATCTGAATTTTTATGATGCAGATGAATATCTAGAAAGTCGTCGAGTGGCCATACCAGAATTAAATAAAAAATGTCGTGCGTCGGGTGTCCTCTATTAAATTCAAAATATGTGTGATTGAAAGCATGCTCTAAAGAGCATGCCACCCACGTAGCCGGGATTATTTTCAAGAGAGTATGTAGAAAAACTCTCTTCGGGACGCCGCATAAGAAAACCGTTTTATACGAGAAAAGTTTTTATCAATACCGTAATGGATCAGAGAGTAAAATTAATCTGAGGATATGATAATGCAAAAACAAAGATGGATTTACACAACTTTTTTGATTTTTATTATTGCATTTTTATGCGTCTCAATCAATTGTAAAAAACAAAAGGACGAGAATATTCAGGTAAAATGTGTGCGTCTTTATGCCGACGCTTCAGGCGAATCACACTTTGAAGACATAGAAATTGACCTGAAATCCACTGATTATGCACCTCCCGCGCCGAATTTATATGTATCAGAGTTCAGTCCTGCTGAATCGTACGGGTTTTTATATGCGCCCCCCGGGTGGTATGGTGACTGGCATCCGGCACCGAAAAAACAGTTATTTTTATACCTTTCTGGTGAAATTGAAGTTACCGCCAGTGATGGTGAAATCAGGCGTTTTCGTTCAGGAAGTATCACGATAGCGGAAGATACGACAGGAAGGGGGCACACAAGCAGGGTCGTTGGTTCTGAAGACGCTCTCCTGGCGATTGTCCCAATAAAAAACTGATTGTATATAACCCATTGCAGCAGACGGATGCGCGACGGGCGGCCTTACCAGAATTAAATAAAAAATGTCGTGCGGCCTTCTCATTGCAATCCTCCGCTTCCCGATATTTGCTTCTTTTCATTTTTTCCTTGACATAGTAAAATAATTTTTTTAAAGTAATTTTATTCTTACCGAGAATCAGCGTCTTACAGGCACACGTAAGGGTATTGGAACAAGGAGTGGCGAACTCCGTATACGGGGAGAGGCGATTTTTCCAAATCATCCACGACAGGATTGTTGCAGTGCCGGCATCTATTTTTCCAATTCAATTCCTTCCGGGACGATGAGAGGCCTGAACAGTAACCGATCAATCAAACTGAAATCGGGTGGCACTGGCTTTGGCCCACGATTCGCATCAGACCACTTTCCTCATTTGCCTCCAAACGTTACATTTGCCCGGTTTTATGTTATTCGATAAAAAATATAGTATGAAATATAAAATATTTTTACTACACTAAACGATGCTGATTCTATCAAAAACAAAAGCATCACATTGTATCATGCCGCTTCATATCTTTGGTGTATTATCGATAAGGAATTTCTTTTCATGAACGAACATCGGGTTGTCATTACAGGCCTGGGCGCCGTAACGCCGATCGGCATCGGGGTAAAGGATTTTTATGAAGGATTAACGGCCGGGCGAAACGGAATTGGAAAAGTTGCCCGCTTTGATGTGACGGATTTTCGTTCGAAGCTCGCGGCTGAAGTAAAAAACTTTCAGGCCGAAGAGTGGATTGACAAGAAATCGGCAAAGCGGATGGATCGGTTTACGCATTTCGCCGTTGCCGCATCGGCCATGGCAATTGAAGATGCAGGTTTGGCCTCGTTCTCATTTGATAAAAACAGGGCAGGCGTCATCATCGGTTCCGGCATTGGCGGGTCACAGACAATCGAAGATGGGTATTCACAACTTCAGAGAAATGGCCCCAACAGTTTGAATCCGTTTTTGGTGTCCAAGCTGCTCATCAATATGGCGGCGTGTATCGTCTCTATCAAACACGGCCTGAAGGGTCCCCTTTCCGCTCTCTCCGTGGCCTGTTCTACAGGGTCAAACGCCATTGGTGATGCCTTTCGAATTCTCCAGAGAGGAGATGCTGATATTATGATCGCGGGGAGTTCCGAGGCATGCATCACCCCCCTGCCCTATGGATGTTTTTGCGCCACACGATCCATGACCGCAAATGATTGCCCTGAAAACGCCTGCAGACCATTTGATAAGAACCGTGATGGATTCGTGATGGGAGAAGGGGCTGGGATTGTTGTTTTGGAAAACGTAACCCATGCTCTGCAGCGAAACGCACGGATTTATGCTGAAATCGCCGGATACGGAAATACGGCCGATGCCTATCATTTTACGGCACCAGAGCCCGAAGGAGATGGGATGATCCGGGTTATGCGGGCGGCACTGCGGGATGCTGATATGGATGCTGAAAAAATCGGATATATCAATGCGCACGGCACATCCACTGTGTTAAATGACAAATGTGAAAGTGCTGCCATTAAAAACGTATTTGGTGAACACGCAAAAAACTTAAAAGTCAGCTCAATTAAGTCGATGATCGGTCATCTCATGGCAGGCGCAGGGTCTGTGGAGCTTGTAGCGACAGCAATGAGTGTGTTCACAGGAACGATCCCGCCAACGATTAATTCAAAAGAATTCGATGCTGATTGTCCTCTGGACTATGTTACTCATGGCTCCGAATCGCTTGATGTACATGCGGCAATGAGTAATTCCTTTGGTTTTGGCGGAGGCAATGCCTGCATTGTCATTAAAAAATACGGTGAAACAAATGAATATTCCTAAACTTCAGATCGGAAATTTGACCGCGGACATCCCTATAGTTCAAGGAGGCATGGGCGTGAGAGTTTCTCTTGCTTCGCTGGCCTCGGCAGTGGCAAACGAAGGAGGGGTCGGTACGATCTCCAGCATCGGTCTCGGGGATCTTGAGGCTTCCAAGCAGGAGTATGAACGAATATCACGGGAAGCGCTTGTAAGAGAGATACGAAAAGCCAGAAAAATGACACAGGGACTTCTCGCAGTCAACTTTATGGGTGTACTCAGCAATGTCGATGACCTGGTGAAGACAGCAGTAGAGGAAGGAATTAAGATCATCGTTTTTGGTGCCGGTCTGCCGACGAAACTTCCTGCTTTGGTTCCGGACCCGGGGATAAACCTTGTGCCCATTATCAGTTCTGCCAGAGTTACAGAATTCATCCTGCGAACCTGGGACAAACGATATAAAAGAATCCCCGACGCGTTGATCTTGGAGGGACCGCTGGCCGGGGGACATCTCGGTTTTTCAGTAGAACAGCTGAAACATCCGGAGGACAATTCCCTCGAAAAACTTTTACCTGAAGTTCTGGATACCATTAAACCCTATGAAGATACATACGGTAAGAAAATCCCTGTTATCACCGGCGGGGGTATTTATACCGGTAAAGATATTGCGCGGATGCTCTCTCTGGGTGCTTCAGGTGTTCAGATAGGGACGCGTTTTGTTTGTACCGAAGAATGTGATGTGTCTCCGCAGTTCAAGCAGGCCTATCTGGATGCCAAAGAAGAGGATATCATTATTATTAAAAGTCCAGTCGGGATGCCGGGACGGGCGCTGAATAACCGTTTTCTACAAGATCTTGATGCTAAGGGAAAACTGAAAATAAATTGTCCTTATAAATGTCTCACGGCCTGTCAAGTCCAGACCGCG
Organism: uncultured bacterium; assembly: GCA_964621645.1. GTDB lineage: Bacteria > Zhuqueibacterota > QNDG01 > QNDG01 > JAGLOF01 > CAZUMH01. The sequence continues at coordinate 45,491 of CAZUMH010000010.1, read as the reverse complement.
AGATATTGCATTGCACTGGCTCTGGTAAATTCCTATTTTGGTGATGTGGACCATGGCCTCATTTTCTGCGGGCAGAATGCCTATCGTGTTAATACCATTATTACTGTTAAAGAACTTATCCAGGAACTTCTCAGCGAACTCGAAGAAGTATAAGAAAGTAGTGTAATCGCCTTGGGTATCCTGCCCGAGGTGGATACTATGCGGGATTCACATCCCGATCCGGGGAAAGCGGGATTGCAACACCCAAGCAGTCTTCATATGATATATATGTTTGGCAAACACAAGCGAATTTAATCAAAGAAGCCGGGTCAAATGCAAAAGAAATTAATCTGGCCATGCAAAGAGTTTATGATATATGTACTATGAACTGTTATACGCCGTCATTTTTTATCAGAACAGTCAACCCTGAAGAAATAAATGAACGGCGGCATAACAGTTATTCCAGTATGATGAATTCGCAGGATTATTTGGCTGGTTTGGTAGCGATGATCACCCATGATATTTATAAAAGCAATTCAATTTCTCCTGAGGATATTTCCACTATTGTAAAGGCCGATGTTCACATAATAATCTCTACTCAGGATCAGCTGGTAAATCCTGCCAGTTCGATCGATTTTTCCAGAGAATTGGGCTGCGGATTAACCAAACTTACCGGTGACTATGGGCATATCGCTGTTTGGAGTGAAGCTGATAAAGTCAGAAAATAAACAACTTCGTTTCTAAGCAAATAAAACAATACTTCAGTAATATGAATTTGGGGACTTCTCCTGAGTGAAAAAGGGATGAGACCAGCTCGTGAGCGTATGCCTCTCAGAGAGAGAATGGGTGATATTAACACGACGTGTGGCCGCGCTAGAATTATAAAAAAAATCTCAGCGTTGTACGATTCCCGACTTAAAGCAGGCCGGAACAAGCTCATGGAGGTCTGCCACATCACTGTTGATTGTATCCGGCCACCCCAATGACGTCGGGTGGTTTAATCGTTGAGGAGAAGCACATATGCACAGAATTATCGATTGGATCAAGCGGCATCAAATTGCGGCGTTTTTTATCATCACCTTCGCGATCACCTGGGGGCTGGGCTTCTCCTACGGCGCTGTCATGAAGCGGGGCCAGTTCCTGCTGGCTCCGCTGGTTTTTCTCGCCACCTGCGGACCGGCGCTGGCAGGGATCATCATTACGGCGGTAACCAGCAGTGGGCCCAGGCAGGGGACACGGAGAACATTCTGGATTGCCTTCCTTGCGGCTTGGATCGTGTCCGCGCTCGTTTTTCTTGCAAACAACACCTTCTTAAACCGTGCCCCCCTATCTCCCCGCCTGGTGGGGTTCGCCCTCGTTTGTGTGCTGCCGGTTGCCTTCGTAATCAGCATGGCGTATTCGCGGATCCCTGCCGTAAGAAGCTCCTTGGCTTCACTGATCCGGCTGCGCGGTGTGTGGGGGTGGTCCATCTTGGCATTGGTGCTGACCCCGGCGTTGATTCTGCTTTCAGTTCCCGTCAGCAGCATCCTTGGCAGGCAGCCCATGACGGCTCACCATCTCCCCACTACGGTCCCGGCACTGATCGGTCTGATCGCGGTCAAATTTTTCTATCAGCTTTTCTTTTTCAATGCCACGGGGGAAGAAGCGGGCTGGCGCGGATTTGCACTGCCCAGACTGCAAACCCGAACCAGTCCGCTGATTGCCGCCCTGATCCTGGCTTTTTTCTGGGTGCCGTGGCACTTTTTTCTCTGGCAGGCAGAGGGGAGGCCGGTCCTGGTCTGGCAATTCTGGAGTCAGTATTACCTGATCCACATTCTGTTTTCGTTGTTTATCGTATGGATGTATAATCGTGCCCGCGGGAGCATCCTTGTGGCGGGAATCACCCATGCGGCCGCTAATACCGCCCTCGCCTTTTTCCCAGGAACTGACTTTCCGATTCTCTGCGCGATCATGGCGGTTGTTGCACTCGTACTCATCATGGCTGGCCGGATGTGGGTGAAGCTGCCATCCGACCATCCAGCGGTATACCGAGCACCCGGATACGCCGCCTGACCTGGTGCGGAGCCGGCGGCTTGGAAGTGTTCGATACTTAATCAGAATACTTTCGCTGAAAAAAGGAAACCAATTATGAAAAAAGCATTATGTGCGGTGTTGTTGATCGTTGTCATTACTGCCATCAGCTGCAGCAAGAAAAATCCAACTGGAAGCACCCTCGTTACAAGCACCGTTACCGATATCGACGGGAATGTGTATACAACGGTGAAGATCGGTAATCAGTGGTGGACGGCCGAGAATTTAAAGGTGACTCATTACCGTGACGGAACACCGATCTCAAATGTGACTAATAATACGGAGTGGTCTAATAGCAACACTGGCGCTTACTGCGCATACAATAATAATCCGACCAATGCAGATACGTACGGAAACGTGTATAATTGGTTTGCCGTAACGGATGTGAGGAATATTGCCCCTGAGGGCTGGCATGTTCCCACCGATGAAGAGTGGAAAGAACTGGAAATGTGCTTGGGCATGAGCCAGTCTGAGACGGATGCTGATGCCTATCGCGGGACCGATGAAGGAAGCAAACTGGCGGGTAATGCGGCACTCTGGGCAGATGGCGCTTTGGAAAACAATGCCGCCTTTGGAGAAGCCGGCTTTTCCGCGCTTCCGTCCGGTTACCGCAGCGCCTCCGGTATCTTCGGCACGCTGGGCTGCCGCGCCTTCTTCTGGACAGCCACCCAATACAACAGTAATGTGGCGTGGTACCGGGATCTGTATTACAGCGAGTTAGGAGTGGGGCGCAGCTGCAGCGATAAACAGAACGGATCATCCCTCCGCCTGGTCAAGGATAATTGACTATCCGTCCATTCGTCGGAGATTCTGTCCTGAGTGGAAAAACATGGATGATACATCTCATAGAGCATGACGCCGGGAAAATGAGGGTAATAAAGCCGCCGTATAAATAAGGATTATTTATGGATAAACGATATTTTGGACTCATCGGTATTTTGGGCTCGGTTCTGCTTTTTTCAGGCGACATGCTTTTGTATGGGCACTTCGGCAGCGCCGATGAATTCTATGGCAATATTCAGATCCTCGCCCAAAACGAATCTCAGCTGAGGTTATTTGTCGGCGGTCTTGCCGGTCCGCTGGGAGCGATGCTGTGTGTTGCCGGTTTCTGGCACATCTATGTAAACATAAAGAGATACAGCCCGTCCACGGCGCTGATAATTTTTTTCAGTTTAACGGGGATGATGTTTTTCGGCGGAGCGTTTCATACCCTCTGGGCCGTGCGGATGCTCATTTTCAAGTATTTATTATTATCCATCGATAATGCAAATATATTCATTACATCGTTTAATTCATATCTGAATACGACCTTCATTATATCCGTGATGATCGGATGTATCGGCGGCTTGCTCATGATTATTTTAATTTTGTTTCGTAAAAGTCCGTATCCCCGCTGGGTTGTATTTACCAATCCGGGGATACTCCTCTTACTGACGCCTCTGATAAAACGGATACCCTCTCCCGCTGGGTTAATAATCTATGGCGGGTATTTGAACATAGTATTTATTATATTTTTTACGTGCTCAGTCATCATCACGTGGGGGAAAAGTACCTCTCCCACAACAACCGGCTGAAATGGATTAAACCGCTGGATAACATCATGTGCTTTCCAGCGGGAGTCATAAAAGGACGAGTCTTCCATCTTCACCAGGTATTCCTCCGGCATTGTAAAAACGGCATGCTAAAGACGCCCGGTATGACACAGTATTGAAAAAAGAGGAACACCATGAAAAAGCTTACTGAAGCTGCCATTGTTCTTCTTGTCTCATCCGTGTTTATCATCGGGTGTCCGGACGATAAATGGACGAACAGCACTGTTACTTCACCGCTGGTCGGGACCTGGACGGGGACGGGTGAAGGCACCTTTGATGTTACCGGAGTCACGCTGAATTTTGATGAATATGGAAATTTTCAGCTGGCCGATGCCGGCGGCACCTACAGTACAGATGACAGTATCACCCCGCTTGTATCGATCTCGTCTTCGATGAGGAGGGAGTAATTAACAGGGTGAATATGGGACGCAATTTTTTAGGCCTTTATGAAATCACCGGCGGAAAACTGAAGGCAGCCTTGGATCCCGCGGCCCGGCCGGAAAGTTTCGAAGCTTATGGATTTCACATCTGGCTCAAGCAATAACAGTCGATCCAGTGCCGGGTGTTCCTCTCGACGGAGGGTTTCCTTTCCCGAATGAATAAAGGGATGCGGCCTGTGGTGCAACGCCGGCAACCCGGAAACACAGTCGTTGATACAAGGAGCATACGAGAAAACAAACCTAAGGGAATGCATCTGTAATGAAGAAACTGAGTTTACTTGACGTCATAGCAATGGCGGTTGGAACCATGATAGGCGCCAGCATATTTTCAATATTTGGTTTAGGTGCTCAGATCGCGGGCCATGATCTACCCGAGGCCTTTCTTTTATCCGGTGTCTACGCCCTTATTGTCGCCTATTCCTATGCCATATTGGGCTCCAGGATAATATCCAATGCCGGTCCCATAGGGTTTATATTAAAAGGGCTGGGTGACAGTATCGTTACCGGCGCCTTAAGTATCCTGCTTTGGTTGAGTTATGTCGTGTCTATCGCTCTGCTGGCTAAAGGATTTTCCGGATATTTTCTGCCATTGTTTCATGTGGATGTGACAACGATCAATGTTGCCATCGTTGAAGCGATTCTTATTTTATTATTTGTGATGCTGAATTTTTTAGGCAGTAAAGCGGTAGGTGAATCCGAGTTGTTTATTGTTATAACCAAACTCGCCATTTTATTTGTTTTTATTATTGGCGGAATATGGACTGTTAAGGCGGGGAATATCAAGCCGAATTTTGATTACCAGCATACGGGTGGTTTGATAAACGCGTCTATAATATTCTTTTTATCATATATCGGGTTTGGCTTAATTACCAATGCTTCGGAGAATCTGGAAAATCCGAAGCGAAACGTTCCTATCGCCATTTATACCAGCATAATAATAGTAATTATTATTTACATTCTTATTTCATCGGTTACTTTGGGGAATTTGCCATTACCTGCTGTTATCAAAGCAAAAGAAAATGCCCTGGCGATTGCCGCAAAGCCATTTCTGGGCCAGTTCGGGTTTTTACTCATTTCTATCGGGGCCCTGTTTTCCATATCCTCGGCACTCAATGCCTGTATATTTGGCGGGGCCAATATTGCCTATTCCCTGGCAAAGGATGGGGAATTACCGGAGTTTTATGAAAGAAAAGTATGGTTCAAATCAACAGAAGGATTATATATTACCGCGGGCCTCGGACTTATATTCGCCTTACTATTCAATCTGGGTGATATTGCCACTATTACAAGCTGTGTTTATACGATTGTATATATTTTTGTGGTCGTATCGCATATCAAACTAAGGAAAGCATATGGTGGGAATTTACTGTTGCTATCAATTAATTTGATGATATTAAGTGCTGTATTTACGGCGTTGCTTGTTTACCAGTGGCAATCCCACCACAATGCTTTTTATGGAACAATGCTTACGTTTATCGGTGCATTAATAGTAGAATTTTTATTCCGATTGATCGGGAAGAGAAGATTAACGGAACATCACAAAGCTCATTTTCAAAACGGTTAGGAACAAGCAGCCGAATTAACGGGGAGGAGATCATGGATTTCTGCTGGGTAACGATCAGTGTAAACGACCTGCAAGAATCGTTGACATTCTATCAGGATATCATCGGCTTGACGGTGAACCGGAGAATGAATCCGAATCCTGACATGGAGATCGTCTTTCTGGGATCAGGAAAGACGGAAATCGAATTGATCTATAACGCCGGCAATGCCGAATTGAAGGGAGGGAACAATATTTCCCTGGGATTTACCGTGGATTCGGTCGATGCAGAAATTGAAAAGCTGAAGGGGAAGAACATCCCCGTCCATGCGGGGCCGTTTCAACCCAATCCGCATATTACATTCTTTTATGTCCTGGATCCCAACGGCATCAAAATCCAGTTTGTCGAAAATATTCCATAAATTGCTGGTCCAAGTATTCTGCCAGGGGCGCATGATGCCTTAGGCGGTCAATTAACACGATTCAGTGAATGCGGATATAAACCGGGCGACAACGGTTGCGGGATGTGGATTGAAATCCGAAAAATTAAGTAAATCTATTTATCGCTAGCCGTGCATCAAACTGATATAGATGCTCGGCCCTGAATTGGGTGACAGAGTATTTTTAAAAGCTGGAATCAAATTTTGAAATCCGGTATATTCTAATCCCGGCACAGGATATACTTATGTGTTATACTGTATCGAATTTTCTAAGAAATAGAAGGATATAATGCTATGAATCTTAACAAAAAACAAATTCAAATGTGTGAGTCAAGTACCTGGGATTTTTCAGATCTAAAAGCACTTTTTATAAATTGTACCCTAAAAAAGTCTCCCCAATTGTCCCATACAGAAGGGTTAATTAATATTTCGAAAGCTATTATGGAGAAGAATAATATTTCAGTCGAATTAATACGTGCTGTAGATTATGATATTTCTTCTGGCGTTTATCCTGATATGACTAAATATGGTTGGAAAAAAGATGATTGGCCCGGGATTTATGAAAAAGTTAAAGATGCTAATATTCTTATATTGGGTTCACCAATATGGCTTGGAGAAAAATCTTCAATATGTACTAAAGTAATCGAACGATTATATTCATCATCCGGAGATCTGAATGAGAAGGGCCAATATACCTATTATGGTCGAGTTGGAGGGTGCCTGATAACGGGCAATGAAGATGGTGTTAAACATTGCTCGATGAACATATTATATTCATTGCAACACTTGGGATATTGTATACCACCTCAAGCAGATGCAGGCTGGATTGGTGAAGTAGGTCCGGGTCCATCTTATCTTGATCCTGGGTCCGGGGGGCCAGAAAATGATTTCACTAATCGCAATACGACTTTCATGACCTGGAATCTCATGCATTTTGCTCGAATGATAAAGGATGCAGGGGGTATTCCAGCTCACGGTAATCAGCGGTCTGCCTGGGATGCCGGCTGTCGATTTGATCATCCTAATCCAGAGTATCGATGAAAGGCGCGTCTACAGACACTAACACAACAAAACTCAATTCGGAGACGTACATGAAAATTCTGTTCGTCATCAATGACGCCCCTTATGGTTCTGAAAAAGCGTATAATGCTTTGCGAATGACGATGACGCTGCAAAAAGAACATCCTGATGTGGAAAGCCGCATGTTTCTCATGGCAGACACGGTTACCTGCGCCCTCTCCGGCCAGACAACGCCGCAGGGGTATTATACCATTGAACGCATGCTGAAGGCGGTGATCAGCAGAGGCGGGCAGGTGAAAGCCTGCGGAACGTGCTCTGAAGCACGCGGGATAAAAGGACATGCCTCGCTTGAGGGCGTCGAAATCAGCACGATGAGCCAACTGACACAATGGACTGTCGAAGCGGATAAATTGCTGACGTTTTGAAATCGGGCAGATTCCGGTTCTGATCATATAGGACCTCTATACCGGGGCGTCCTAAAACAACGCCCGGAGTGATGAGGCCCAGCACGATCAATGGTTGCATTTATTCGATCAATGCTTTACCTTATTTTTATCACCGCTTTCCTGAAGAGAAATCCAGCAGTAAAAAATACATTGTGTGATATTGACTTTCAGCTTCATGCGGGCGAGAAGGGTCCTCTCTGAAAATGTAGCGGGTAATATCCTTAAGTGTTACTCTAAAAAGGGTGCCGGAAATGAAAAAAAATCCTGCTGGAATAATCCTTCTATTCGTGTTTCTTTCTGCTCCCACCGGGGCCCAGGTAAACACGGAGCCGTTCCGCGTCGCCACTGAGAAGCTGGGATTCTCGGTCCGATCCGAGCTGAATTTCACCCTCATGGCTGGCAACACCGATTTCCAGTATCTGGGCACCAATACCCGGTTTAATTATAACTGGGGCAGCGATTATTCCTTCCTCGCCGCCAACGGCGGATTCGGACAGAGTGACGGAGAGAGCTTTTTCAGCCAGGCCCTGATCCATCTCAGAAATGTCCATAAGGTGAGCCGGCGGGTGAGACTGGAAGAATTCATCCAGTACAACAATGACAGAAAGCTTCTCCTGCAGCACCGGTATCTGCTGGGCGGCGGCTTCAGATTGAAGATCATCGATCGGGAAAAGGTGGAGTTCAGGATCGGCAACTCATTTTTCTTTGAATATGAAGCGTATGATCTGGAACCGGAATCCGAACAGGTGAGGGATAAATCCTCTCTTCGGCTGAGCACCTACGTCACTGTCGAGCTGGGTCTTAAAAACGATGTCAGCGTTATCAGCACCTCCTACGTACAGCCCGACACTGAAGACATCAATGATGTCAGGATCCTTTCAAACAGCGGACTGAAGGTCAAGCTGAGCAGCAAAGTGGATTTGACAGCGGAATGCAATATTCGTTATGACAGCCGCCCCGTGGAGGACATTAAAAAATTCGACCTGATGACCAAACTGGGCATTGCCCTGAACTTGCAATGATTCCGGGCGATACAAGAAGGAGATTCCCATGTCCCTCGAAGAGAACAAACGTCTTATCCGGAGGTATATCGAAGAAGTCGTGAATACAGGAAATGTCGACGAGATAGAACGGTTCATCTCCCCGGATTATTGCGAAATCCATGAGGGGAAAAAACATCATGTCGGGATCGCCGGAGCCAAAGAGCATGTTCTCGGCGTGCGCCGGACCTACCCCGATTTGATTCTGACGATGGACCGGCAGATCGCCGAGGGCGACTGGGTGGCCACCTGCATTACGGCCTGGGGAACTCATAAGGGCAGCTGGCTGGGTATGAAACCGACCGGCAGACCCGTCTGCTATACCGGAGTGAATATCGAGAAGGTAGAAAACGGCAGGATCAGCGAGCACGGCGGGGCGGCCAATCTGCTGCTGCAGCGGCTGGAAATCGGAGCGGTCACCGTCGTTGGCGAAGAATAACGATGATCATGTTTATCAGTTGAGATCGGTTTATTGGAGGAATAGATGGAGCATTCCGGGATACACATCGTCACAGGAGATCTCGCCGCCTCAGCTGAGGTGAGAACATTCCTGGATGGCAGCAGCCGCTCCAGTGTCCGGCTGCGATCCTGTGCCGTCAGCCTGGGGACGTACAAACCGGGGTGGAGATGGAGTGCCCACGCGGGCGCCCAGACAGGGAAGCCGTCCGAAAATCATATAGGATATATTATTTCCGGAACAATGATAATTGAGGATGCTGCCGGAGTGAAAAAAGAGATTGGCCCCGGAGAAGCCTTTGAAGCCGGTCCGGGCCACGATGCCTGGGTCAGGGGGTCACAGCCCTGTGTGGCCATTGATTTCATACCGATAACTCCATGAACAATAAAACACATATAGTGAATTCAATCGGAAACACCCCGTTGATTGAATTGACCCGGGTGGTTCCGGAAGACTGCGCCCGGATCATACCGTGGCCACTCTTGCCTGCGATTCAGGGCTGAAATATTTATCGATGGATGTATACACTGTATGCTGAGAACGGGTCGAAACGGACCCGTGGACTGAACGGACACGCACACATTACCCGGAGAGTGTATGGCACAGTTCCCGACTGAACGCCTCGCGGGGATAGAATACGGTCACAGGTTCTGGGGGATAATCCCCGGAGGATCAACAAGGAGGGATATTTCTATGATCACGGAGAGGACACTGTTACGAGGGATTATCATTGTTCCGGTTATTCTTTTTCTGTTTTGGGGCTGCAACAAAGACAGCGGAACAGAACCGGGAAACAACAATATTACCCCAATCGAACTGAATTTCGAAGAAGCGCCTATCAGTCTGCAGGGCATCAGCGCCCAGTATGCCGCTGATGTCTCCTATGGCCCCTACGAGGATAACGTCTTCGATATTTTTCTGGTTGAATCCGACGAAGCGACACCGTTGATCATCTATATCCATGGCGGAGGTTTCACCAGCGGCAGCAAAGGGGTGGTGTATCTGTCTGCCAGAAACGAGATCCGGGAGGCACTGCTAGCCGGGGCCTCTTACGCCACCATTAACTACCGCCTGCTGGAAGAGGCCGACGACGAAGGGGTCATCAAGCCTCTCGGTGACAGCAAGCGCTGCCTCCAGTTTATCCGGTATCATCATGAGCAGCTCAATGTGGATCCGGACCGCATCGCTATTTACGGCGCTTCCGCCGGAGCCGGCACCTGCCTGTGGCTGGGCTTCAACGAGGATCTGGCCGATCCGAATGCCGCTGATCCGGTACTGCGGGAATCGACCCGGGTCAGCGCCATCGGCGCTAAGGCCGCCCAGTCCACCTACGATCTGCTGAAGTGGGAATCGGTGGTTTTTGTCAGTCTGGGATTGACCCTGGAGGATATGGCCAGCCTGCCCAATTCGTCGGAACAGGGACTGCTTTCCTTTTACGGCGCCGACAGCCTCGAGCAGCTGGCTACTCCTGAACTGCAGGCCTATCGTCAGAGCGTGGATATGCTGGCGCTGATGAGCGCTGATGATCCGGAGTTCTGGGTCCAGAACAGTATTGAAAATACCGGAGTGCCAGTGGACCAGAGCGAACTGTTTCATCATGTCCTGCATGCCGTCGCCCTGGGCGACCAGGCGGATATAGTCAGGCTGAATTGTCAGGTTTATATTCCCCCGCTGGGTATTGCCGACCCGGCCGGGGACGGTGTAATAAAATTCATGCTGGACCGACTCGGCAGCTGATCCGCCGGGAACCAAGGAGCTGGATCGAGGAGTCCGAGATATGCCGCGACACGCATTAATGGTAGGGAATTCCGACGGGATAGGCCTGGCCGCGACAAAACGGCTGTTGATGGATGAATGGACCATTATAGGAATATCCAGAAGCGAATCACCGATACGTCATCCCCGCTATGGGCACCGGATTGCAGATGTGGCACACAGCATCTATCCTGAATTACTGGAAGCGCTGACGGCGGAATATCCTTTCGATTTCTGCCTTTACTCTGCGGGAATCGGAGAATTGCTCGACCTGAGCGATATGAGACGGGAAGCACGGATCATCGATGTCAACCTGACCGGAATGGTAAAAACGGCGGCAGCCCTCATTCCCGGGATGATCGACAGGAGAAGCGGTCATTTCATGGGCATCTCGAGTGTTGCCGATGAGCTGCTTTCGGCTGAATCGCCGTCGTATCATGCATCGAAAGCCGGTTTTTCACAGTATCTTGAGAGCCTGGCCTTGGCGGTTAAGCCCAAAGGGGTTTTTATTACGAATATCCGCTTTGGATTTGTCGACACGAAAATGGCACAGGGAGACGTTAAGCCGTTTATGTTGAGTGTTGAGAAGGCGGTGGACCATCTTCTCATCTGTATGAAGAAAAAACCGGTCCGCTATACGGCCCCGGGGCTTGCCGTTCCCCTGGTGAAGTTTCGTAAGCTAATGATGAGACTGGGCGCCATATAAGCGGAACAGCAGCGCAATCATTCCAACGTAGACAGTGTGTTTATAAGAGTATGCCCGGGGCAGTGGGGCCCCGGGCGTTCAGAAATGGCGACAGCGTCGCATCATCTCAGGCGTTAAAACCAATGCGAACGATGATCTTGTTCTTGCATTTCGATTTCCCTTTCCCTATCTTGAACTTCTTATTCAAAATGACACTCCCGGCTTCGGGACAGATTTATCGGTATATCTCCTGACTCTCAGCCGCAGACTCTTATAATTAATTATTTGGAGAGAATGATTTATGCGAAAATACAGCAATCCAATGATCTTTTTATTCAGCATTATTTTAATTTCCGGTAGTGCCTTAGGACAGACAAATATCAGCACCATTGAGGGAATGATAAAAAATAATCAAACAAAGACCATTTCGATCGGAGACAGTCTTGTCCACATAACGGAAGCGGGCGGATTCCTGTTTCAGACAGAATTGACGGCACCCCGTCTGTTTCTTGTGGCCTATCAAGACAGGCAGTTTGAAATCTTTGTGGAACCCGGTGAGAAAATGGAGATGGCATTTGATGCGGACAATATCGGCAACAGCATCAAATTCAAAGGAAACTCACCGGAAACAAACACATGTCTTTTTGAGATTGCCGATCTCTATGTCAGGAATAGAGGATATTTTCAAACCGGCAGCGGGGAATGGAAAAATCTGTACAGCAGAGATGAACAGGGGTTCCTGCTGGAGCTTGATTCGTTGAAAACCGTTTTCCTGAAGCCCTTGGATGAATTGGCCGGCAATGGCAAGAATGTAAATGCCGCATTTTTATTTCAGAGACGGAAAGGCCTTGATTTTACCTTCGACTGGATGATTCTGCAATATCCTCAGTTTCATAACAGGTTTACCGGTGAACAGGTTTCTCTCACGAAAAAGACGAAAGAATATCTGGAATCCATCGATCTCGATAATCCTGATTTTACCGGGATTGATGAATATGTGGATCTTGGTACAGCTCTGCTCCATGGAAAAATTCAGAAGGAATTTTTAAGCGGAAGTGACGTGGAGCATTCAGACAACAGGTGGCTGAAAGCCGCTTTCAATGTCATCGAAAAAACATTTGTCAATCAGAAAGTCATAGATTTCTGGAGATATCAATCCCTGAAAAATCATATTGATAATAACGGTGTTAAACATATCGCCCCCTTCCTGGAGCTCTTTAATCGATACTGCGATTCAGAAGAACTGAAACAAAACATCAATTCACTGTACCGCAAGGAAGTGGAACAGCGCAGGGATCATCCCGTTTTTACCTATAAAACCATCGATGGATTCAATCTGGATGCTCATGTTTTTATCCCTCCTGGACTGCAGAACGGCGAGAACCGGCCCGCGATCATTTATTTTCACGGCGGCAGCTGGAGTGAAGGCAAACCGGACTGGCAGTTCGGATATTCCGAATATGGATTCGTTGCTGTCAGCGTTGAATACAGGACCTATGACCGCTACGGGAAGCTGCCCTTCGAACAAATCGCCGACGCGAAATCCGCCATCCGCTGGATGCGTCAGCATGCCGAAAGACTTCACATCGACCCGGATAAGATTATTGCCTCCGGGAATTCGGCGGGAGGCCATCTCGCTCTCTGTACGGCCATGCTGGACACCCTGGATGAGCCTGGCGAAGACAGAGCAGTATCTTCCAAACCGAACGCTTTGATTTTAACATCCGCTGTGTATGACGTATCGGAGGGTGTCTGGTTTGATTATCTTGTGGATGATAAAAACACATTAAAAGCGATCTCTCCCCTGCGACAGATCAAGGCGGATCTGCCGCCCATGCTCATCTTCCATGGAACAGCCGACCACTATTCCTCCCCCTACAGGTATTGTCGGCAATTTGTCGCTGACATGAAGAAAGCAGGGAATAAGATCGATTTTTATCCCATCCAGGATAAAGGGCATTTCCTCTGGAATTACGGCGAGTACTGGCAAACCGCGGCCAAAGCAAAGAAAGAATTTTTAACAAAGATTGGGTATATTCGCTGAAAGGATACTTCCGACACCCCCGGACATGATCGATAGCTCCAAATATCCTCTCGGATATGGATATTAGTTGAGTCTCACAGTATACACCAATTAAAGGGAAGATCAAAAATCAGCTGTAGCCATATATATCTCATGAAAGAGGGCCCGGGGCGGTGATGCCCCGGGCCTTTATATCCTCCAGCCCGTGACCGATACAGTCTTGTTTACTTTTTCACTTTTACCGGATAGGGCGGCCTGGTCAGCTGTACGGGCGGATTTTCCTTCAATTCGGCCATGATGACCTCGATAGCCTTTTCCAGCTGGGGATCATGACCCGCGATGACCCGGGCGGGCAGCTGCTCCACTTCGATATCCGGGGGGACCCCCACGTTTTCCACCACCCAGCCGTCTTCGGTCCAGATGGCGACGTTGGGAGCCGTCACGTATCCTCCATCCATGAGAACGGGATAGCCCAGGGTGCCCACCAGGCCTCCCCAGGTGCGTTTTCCGATGAGCTGGCCCAGCTTGAATTTGCGGAACATCCAGGGCAGCAGATCCCCGCCTGATCCGGCCGTCTCGTCGATGAGCATGACCTTGGGACCCTGAATGGATCCGCTGGGTGTGCGGTAATCCATACCGTCCCGCATATTCCAGTAACAGAGGAAGGGGCGCCGCAGAATATCGATATAATAATCGGCGATCTGCCCGCCCCCGTTGAATCGCTCATCCACGATGATGGCGTCCTTATAGGTCTGGGGGAAGAAATAGCGCTTGAAATATTCGTGTCCCAGATTGGTGGTATTGGGTACGTACACATAGGCGACCCGCCCGTTGGTGGCCTCGTCCACCGTGCGGATATTCCCTTCCACCCAGGCACGGTTTCTGAGGGCGTACTCGCTGGCCACGGGCACCACCTGAACGATTCTCGAATCCTTCCCCTCCGGATCGGGCCCCACTCGCATCTCCACGATCTTGCCGGCCGTGTTCTCGAAGGGACTGTAGATGTTGACGGATGCGTCCACTTCTCTGCCGTTTACGGCCAGCACGTACTCGCCGGCCTTGACCCGGACACCCGGTTCGGTGAGGGGGGAACGGAGATCCGGATTCCAGTTCAGGCCGCCGTAGATTTTTATGAAGCGGTAACGGCCGTTTTCAATGGCGTAATCAGCCCCCAGCAGGCCGCCGGGTATCCGCTCCGGATCGAAGTAGGAATCGCCGCCGCCGACCCGGTGATGTCCCACACAGAGTTCACTGCACATCCACTGAATCACCCGGTTCAGATCACCGCGGCAGGAGAGATCGGTCAGGAACACACCGTACTTCTTCTTCATGGCCTTCCAGTCCACTCCATGCATATTTGAAGCATAAAAGTAGTCCCGGTTGATGCGCCAGGCTTCGTCGAAAATCTGATTCCACTCCCGGACCGGATCAATTTTGACCTGGATGGCATCCACATTGAGCTTGCCATCGCTCGCCGTAAATTTGCCCGCCGAGGTGATGTGCCATGATCTGCCCAGAGAACTGAGGATTTTCTTGTTATCCCTGGAAAGCAGGTAGTAGGTAACTCCCGAGGCAAGTGTTTCATCTTTGCGTTTCTTCAGATCATAGTGGTGCAGCGCGCTCCCCGCACCGGGAGGGGTATCTCCGGCCCGTTCCAGGTAGTAGATCTGGCCATCTTCCCCGGCCTGCAGATTATAGAGATTTGCCGCCCCTACTGGAAAGGCCAAAATGCGGGAGTTGATACCCTTAAAATCGATGCGGAATTCGTCCGCTGCTTTCTCTTTTTCCTTCTGTTTATCTTCGTTCTTGTCTTTCCCTTCGTCAGTGCCTTTTTCCTCATCACTCTCCCGGGCAAAGGGAGAATCCGTGTCCTCCCGCAGGGTGACCAGATAAATGGCGTTGGACATTTCCATATCAGCGTTGGACATGGCGAACCAGTGCCTCACCGGGCCCGCGTCCGTGGACGCGAAAAAGTAGAGATAGGTGCCGCTCTGGTCGAACACGGGATCACTAACCTCACTCATACCGTCGGTGATGGCAAACGATTTTTCCTTATCCAGGGAGTAGACGTACACCTCCTGCATGTTTGCCTTGGTGTTCAGGGTGTAGGCGATCCATTTTGAGTCCGGGGACCAGACGCCGTGCAGATTTCCGAAGGCGCCCGGAAGATAGATGGTATCCTGAGCGATTTTGGTGATCTTGCCCGAGGGCAGATCGATCCAGTAGAGATTGCGGGCGTTGTCTTCCAGGATCATTTTCTTGCCGTCCGGGGACCAGTTCAGTCCGTCGTAAAATCCGGATCCATTCAATTTGTATGTCCTGACTTTGCCCATACCGCCCTGGGGCGCGACCTGAAGTGCATATTCCCCGGAAGCGTCGGAGAGATAGGCGATCTGTTTCCCGTCCGGGGACCAGACCGGGGAGCGTTCGTGGGCCCCGGGCGTATTGCTGATGTTGCGGGGGTCGCCTTTTTCCGCCGGGACGGTAATGATTTCCCCGCGGAATTCGAAAACGGCCCTGGCTCCCGAAGGGGAAATCGAAGCATTGCGGATGTACTGCGGGCCCTTGACGTAGCGGGGCCGGAGCGTCAGCAGGTCCGCAGCCACCCCGATGGTGAGGCGGTGGCTCTTTCCGGTTTCCGTGTCGAAGACATGGAGGTAACCACCCTGCTCGAAGGCGATCTCCTCTCCGGAATTGGTGGCGTTGAGGATGGGGAAGTCGGTGAAATCGGTCAGCTGCCGGATGGATTTATCGGTGACATTATAGGAAAAGAGGTTAAATTCCCCGTTCCGGTCCGAGAGAAAATAGACATGATCGCCTATCCACATGGGATAGGAGTCATTGCAGCGCCCTTCGGGTTGGGGGATCTTTTCCGCGGAATGGTCGTCAAACCGGTAAGTCCAGATGGTGGTCGCGGTGCCGCCGCGATAGTGCTTCCATTCCCGATACCGTTCAGACAGCGGTGTATAGGCGAGGCGGCTACCGTCCGGGGCGTAGGAAGCCCGATAGGCATTGGGGAGATCCAGTTTTTCCGGAAATCCTCCCGTAACCGGCACCGTGAACAGCTGGGTGTAACGGTTCGTGAAGACCGAGCGTCCGGACCGGAAGAGCACGGCCGCACCATCGGGAGTGAAGGCGCAGACATTGTCCGACCCGGGGTGCCAGGTCAGCCGTTTGGGGATGCCTCCTTCCACGGGGATGAGATAGACGTCGGTGTTGCCGTCATACTGGGCGTCGAAGGCGATCCAGCGGCCGTCGGGCGAAAAGTGAGGATTGGATTCCACTCCGTCGTCGGAGGTCAGTCTGCGGGGATTGTTCCCGTCTCCATCAGCGACCCAGAGATCTCCGGCATAGACGAAGGCGAGATGATCCTGTCCCAGGGCCGGTTCACTGAGAAGCCTGGTGTTCCGGGTGTCGATTCCCTGCGCGGTCAATACAGGGAGAAACATCCCTGAAATAAGAACTCCTACGATGATAAAATGGTTCACGGTTCTCATCTTTTCCTCCAGGATTATGACAATGAAAAGCAGCATATATGATTTTAATGGGGATATGTGTCTGGATGATACGGACAATACGGTAAAATAGCAACAGAAAAATAACATCGTCCCTTTCGGGACATCGTCCGCGACGTCACGGGAGGAGGGGTTGGTGTGTTCTGCACGCAAACAGACAGGGCTTTCTCGCGGGATGTTCACGAGGAGTATCGATCGCCCGGATATCTTATCCGGGGCGCGTGATAAAGGATAAAACATTGCCCGGGCGAACAGGAAATTATTTAAAACATGCTTGACAAAAGGCATAAAAATATGCATATTGATATGCATATTAGATGCATGGAGGTATGTATGAGAACCACGCTGAACATTGAAGAAACACTAATCGACAAAGCTTCTAAATTAACCGGGATAACAGAGAAGACCTCACTTGTCCGGCTGGGATTACAGGCATTAATTGCCAGTGAGAGTGCGAAACGATTGGCAAAACTCGGTGGAACGGAAAAGAATTTGCCTGCCGTACCAAGAAGAAGAAATTGATCGAATATGGTCCTCGTAGACACATCAATATGGATCGATCATTTTAGAAATATCAACGATCAACTTGTAACCCTGCTGAATGACGGCAAAGTATATTGCCATCCATTCATCATCGGTGAACTGGCATGCGGCAATATAAAGAACAGAAATGAGATTTTAACGGATCTTCAGGAATTACCGCAGGCAGTCCTTCTTGAACACGACGAGATACTGTTTTTTATCAAGCAGAAAAAATTGATGGGCCAAGGTCTCGGGTATATTGATATGGCGCTTCTGGCGTCAGCTTTGGTTACAGGCGTCCCGCTGTGGACCTATGATAAAAAGTTACGTGGCGCGGCAAGTAAATTGGGAGTTGGGTATATTAAATAAAGCATCGATAGCCCCGGATATCCTGCCGGGAACGCGTGCTGAAGAATAAGATAACATCTTGAACAATAATGCTCCAGGCGATACAGCTTTATCTATTACTGCATCCCGAAAAGCAAAACGCCGCCCCGAATGGGAGCGGCGTTTTTTATCCTTAAAATGCTTCAGGAAAGCTCAGCGGCGGCGGCGGGGCTGGACCCGTTCATCCAGGTAGGTCCAGCGCAGACTGAGATCCACATAGAATTGATCATCCGCCACTTTGAAATCCTCCGGCGGCAGGGTTACCAGATCGATGGTCTGCATTTTGGTGGCGGGATAGATGAAGCCGTACTTCCCCGGCGCCACCGTCACTTTCACCGGCATGTGAAAATCCTTCACATCGGCCTGCCAGCGAACCATAGCCTGGCTTTTGCCCCCCTGATTTGTGATGTAAACATCCAGCCGCGGGATGGACGTATGTTTCAGATACTGGTCGAAAAAGCTGGTGTAATCTTCGCCGGTACGATTATTGATATATTCGAAGACATCCTGGGCGTCGATACACGTGTATTTGAATTTTTCATTCAGTCCCTTTAAAATGCCGAACCAGAGGTCGTCGTTGTTGATGCAGTGCCGCAGGGTGTTGAGCACCAGCTGGCCCTTATCGTACATGTCGCCGGCGCCTTCCCGGTTAACACCGTAAGGCCCGATGATGGGAGACCGGTTGCCTACGTTCTGCTTCTTGCCGTTGATGTATTTCAGGGCGGCTTCCTTGCCGTAGAAGTATTCCAGATAGAGCGACTCGGCATAGGCGCCGAAACTTTCGTGAATCCACATGTCGGCGATGTCGTTGGAGGTAATGCTGTTGCCCCACCACTCGTGGGCCGATTCGTGGATGATGATGAAATCGAACTTCAGCCCATCTGCCGAGGGAGCGCGGCCCCCGTAGCCGTTAATGTAGTGGTTGCCGTAGGCAACGGCCGACTGGTGCTCCATACCGTTATGGGGCGACTCGATCAGCTTGTAGCCGTCCCGGTAGAAGGGATAGGGGCCGAAGTAGTGCTCGTAGGCCTCCAGCATCTTTTTGACCTGCTGAAACTGCACCTTGGCTTTTTCCAGATTTTGCGGCATCACGTAGTAATCAAGAGAAAGGGGACCGTCGAGGCTCTGGTAAGTATCGCTGAAATGGGCGAACCTGCCGATGTTGAGGGTAACGTTATAGTTGTTGATGGGATAGGAAATGAACCATTCCCAGCGGGACCAGCCGTCGGGGAGGATGTCCTTTTTACGCAGACGGCCGTTGGAAATGTCCTCCAGTCCCGGCGGCACGGTCACGGCGATGGTCATGCTGTCCGGCTCGTCCGACTGGTGATCCTTGTTGGGCCACCAGACGCTGGCTCCGTCTCCCTGACAGGTGACCGCCACCCAGGGATTGTCGTCCGGATCGGAGGCCCAGACCATGCCGCCCATCCAGGGAGGACGCCGGGAAACCGTGGGAACGCCTGAGTAATATACCGTAATCCAGCCGCTCCGCCCTTTCTTCACCGGCCGGTCCAGATCGATGAATACGGCGTTATACTCCCGCCGGCAGGGCAGTACCGTTCCCGCCATGCTGACGACGCTGTCAATGGCGAGATTGTCATAGAGGTCGACCTGCATGGTGCGGCAGTCGGCCTTGGCGTCGAAGACGATTCTGTTTGATCCCCGCAGGGTGCGCTGATCCGGATCCACCCGCACGTCCAGATAATAATAGGTAACGTCGTAGCAGGTCCGCTCGGGACGGAGGCCGCCGCGCAGCGTGTCAGCCCGGGTGAAGCGGGGATTATTCTCCTGGGCCCACAGAGAGGAGAAAGATGTCAGAATGACAAAAGCTAGGCGATAGGGTCGCATGACAGTCACCTTTCATCTATTGGTGAATGGTGTCCGGCGCCGGAAGACAAAAAAGGCGGCTTCCAGAACCAGAGTTAATCCTAAAAACAGCGGAATGAGCGCCATAAAATCCTCGGGCCGGAGAAGCGGCAGACTGAAATTCTTCCAGCTGAAGGGAAAGAGCCAGAAATTGTTGCCCGTCACCTGCTTTTGCAGGGCGTCCAGGGCAAAATGGGTCAGCGCTCCGCCGGCAATCCAGAAAAAGGCGGACCGGCGCAGATCTTCCCGCAGTAGCCGGGTTAAGAGGAGGCAGGCGAGCAGGGCTCCCGCCGGAGTATGCAGAAAGATTGTCCACGTCTTGGTGACCGGGAAAATGATATAGAAGGGCCGGGTGAGGATGTCCGGCAGGAGAACGCCCAGGTAGAAGAGAGGGCGCAATCCCTGCCAGGGCCGGGACGCCGATCGCCAGTCCAGCGGTCGGCGCAGGAGATGGGAAACCAGCGTATGGGTTATTAGATCAGGCATTGTCCCGTGGCTCCAGATACCATCCTCTCACGTTCCAGCGGAATCGCCATGCCAGCAGCGGCAGCAGCAGAAGAAGCGGGATCAGAGAGAGGTAGATCTTGCGGCGACGGCCCTCCGCCACGTTCAGGGATAGCGCTTCCAGATATCCTTCCCGGTGATAACGGGCCCGCAGGCCGACATAGGCGCCTTTCCTGAGGCCGAGGCCGGCGGTATCCGCCTGCACCCGGATGGATGGGCCATTTTTCTGCTGCAGGAGAAATCCGTCCTGATACACGGCAGCGATGAGGGGCTCGCGAAAATCCTCCACCAGGGCTCCATCATACCGTTCCGGATCGGCCATACAGGTGTTGAGGTCCAGCCAGGGCAGGTGACGGTGCCCGAACCAGGAGAGGAAGGCCAGACATGCCAGGAGGATACCAATCTGCAGGAGGCGTTTCATCACTCTTCATTCCCGAAATCAATCGAGTAAGGTTAAATATGTCAAATTAATACGGGAAATGCAAGGCTCTTGCACTGGAGCAATCCACATTAAAAAATCCCGGAGATCGAACCTCCGGGATCAGCATTGCAATGATGTTTTTTCCCCGTCCTATTTTTTAAGGGGCTTATAGATAAGGGCGGTGAGAATGCCGCAGAGAATGAACTGAACGACACCGTAGATAAACCACTGTAGGGCCATGCTGAAGGGAATGGGGTAGGTGGCGTAGCTTTCAAAGCCCGTCCCCAGACTGACAAAGAGACCGATGATGAAGCCGAAACGAAGTCCTTCGTGCCAGCCTCTGGCCTGATAGCCTTTAATGAAGATATAGACGAAAAGGAAGGCTTTAACCAAATCGACCAGGTAAATTATCCACATTATGCTGTCCATATCGCTGCGCCAGATAGCTGCGGTTGCTTCATAGGCTCCGGCGAGAATGAGACCGTGAATAACAAAATTAAAGATCTCGAACAGGATGAATGCTGCGAAGCTGGCGATGATATACCGTTTGACGTTCATCAGCTTATCCTCCAAATGGTTTAATGATACCTTCCAGGAGACATGCTGTCACGAAGACAAGCCTGACTCCACTGTGCAGAGTATTTGGGAAAATACGAAAACGGATTACGAATGCTGATATCAAACTAATAAAAATCCGCCAGCCATGCAATAATAATTCTTTTTGATCCCCGCGGATTCTCTTCCCTGTATATAACGGCAGAAGATGAACCCGGATTCAACTTGATTTATCGTTCCTGTTTTATTATTTTGTGACATATTATCAGGTTGTCTAATAAGGAGGTCTATCAGATGAAGAAGATCATCCCCCTGCTGCTGGTTCTGGCGGCTCCGTTACTGCTGCACGCGGCAACGGGTGATGTCATCCGTACCATCGCGGCTCCTTCTCCCTGCGTCACCGGGGTGGCCGCCGCGGGAGATTATCTTTGGGTCGTGGACCGGAAGACCGATTTGATTTACAAGATCGATCATACTGGCACGGTGCTGAAAACCCTGACGGCGCCGGGATATTTCTGTTCGGGCATCGCCTGGGACGGGGAGGCCCTCTGGGTGGCGGACATCGATTTTACCAACACGTCCACCGAATCCTATTCCGGCAAGATCTACCAAATTGATCCGGAGACGGGCCGCACCCTGCGCAGTCTGGTGGCTCCCTTCAGCGATCCCCAGGGGCTCACCTGGCAGGACGGCTATCTCTGGGTGGCGGATAACGGGAGGAGGGAGCTGATTAAAATCAGTGTGGAAGACGGCACTACCATCCAGGCGCTGAAGGCCCCATCCGGCGATCCCCGGGGGCTGGCCTGGGACGGCAGCTATCTCTGGGTAGCCGATCGTTCCCGGGACGAGATCTACCGGGTCTGTCCAGAAACGGGGGACGTCATCCTGATAATGAAGACACCGGGACCCTATCCCTGGGGCCTCACCTGGATGGGCAAGACACTTATGCTTTCCGATTATGAGACCGACACACTGACCGAACTGGTCGTCTCGGACGGCACTCCCTGTGTGCGCAGCGGCAAGCGGATGAGCGAGATAGAAGTGTACCAGGATTTCATGAACTTCGGACCGGGAACGGTGGACAATCTGGATGTCTACATCGCGGAACCGGAAAACCGGGAAACCCAGAAAATTCTTTCGATCGACTTTCCGGAAAAACCGAAGGCGATGAGAACGGATAGGTGGGGGCAGAAAGCGGCCTGGTTCAGCTATAAAAACCTGGGTCCGGGTGATCGGGTGAAGAGTGTGATGCGGGTGAAAGCGGAGCTTTATGACGTGACCTGGCACATCTTCCCGGAGAAGGTGGGCGGTCTCGATGAGATTCCGGCGGATATCAAGCGGCGGTTTCTCCGGGATGACGAAAAGTACAGCCTTACGGATCCTGTAATCCAATCGGCCGTAAAAGAGGCGGTTGGAGACACGAAAAATCCCTACTTCATCGCCAGGAACATTTTCGATTACCTGCGCCAGAAACTGTATTATGAACGCAGCGGCGGCTGGGATATCGCACCCACCGTGCTGAAACGGGGCAACGGCTCCTGTTCCGAGTATACCTTCGTCTACATTGCCATGTGCCGGGCCGCGGGATTACCAGCCCGTTATGTGGGATCGGTGGTGGTGCGGGGCGAGGATGCCTGTGTGGATTACGTCTACCACCGCTGGGTCGAGGTCTATCTGCCCGGGTGCGGCTGGATTCCGGTGGATCCCTCCGGCGGAGATCAGGAGAGTCCCCGGGACCAGGCCATGTACTTCGGGCACCTGGCCAACCGTTTTCTTATCACTACCCAGGGGGGAGGAGGCTCCG
The DNA here is from genome assembly GCA_964621645.1 of uncultured bacterium. Lineage (GTDB taxonomy): Bacteria > Zhuqueibacterota > QNDG01 > QNDG01 > JAGLOF01 > CAZUMH01. The sequence continues at coordinate 22,430 of CAZUMH010000010.1, read as the reverse complement.
AGTACATGGGCTGGGATTACAACGTTTATGAAACACACCAGAATGACGGACCGGTTCAGGTGCGCATCGAAACCATGGCGGAATGGGATCGGGGCGACCAATAGACGGGAGCAGTTGTAAAGCGACCATCGCCTTATGGTATATAAAAGCCCCGGCATGATTGCCGGGGCTTTTTAGTGTCAGAACAAAAACCGGCCGAACATAGGTGAGAATGGAAGATACTATCCCTTCAGGTGAACGAACATCACTCCTCCCGGGAACGGCTGCCGCGGACCATGAGAAAAATTGCCGTCAGGAAGGCGACCACCGCCAGGCCGTCGAAAAATCCCATGACGAAATCCTGGGCCGTCCCGAAGATCATGAAATGAGCCAGAAAGGAAGAGAGGCTTCGAACCAGGAGGCCCGCTCCCAGAAATACAAAGCCGTTTATCAATGTCCTGTTTTTCATGTACGAGTACCTCCTTTACACAACCGGCAGCAGAAGATCCCAAAGCCGTTACCATGACCCATTCCGGAGAATGTATCTTTACCGTCCCCTTTCCCAGGATTCCACTTTCCCTTCGATGATCCGGAAAACGGGGTTGGGCAGGGGATTTTTCATCTTCATGACTTCTTTGTATTTAGCGCTGTCCCGTTCTTTTAATTTCATCATGAGATGGCGCAGTTCAAATTCGAGCTGCCCTCTCGTCACTGCGATTCCGGTGCTGGAAAAACGGGGGCCGATTTTTTCCTTATTAAAATTGTAGCCGCGCTGCGAGGCTTCCTGCCAAAGGGCCGACAGATAACTGTCCAACGCGGCAATTGGATCGGGCCGGACTTTGAACCGGTCCAACTGGGGATGATGCCGATAGCCTTTTGTATCCCCTCTGAGCACCTTGCGGGCCAGCAGCCCTTCCCGCCAGCAGGCCACCAAACCTCTGGCATCAAGATAACAAGGGTGTAAACTCCACAGCCGCATCCAGGCTTATCCGGAGTCAGTGGGCCGGAGTGAACTTCTGTTTGTGCCTAGCTGACAAAAGAGTGACAGCAAAGAGGCCGGCGGTGAAGGCGGTAGCGATCCAGGCTCCTACAGCAACCAGAGGAACGTCACCGTGTTTGACGGCGATGCCGGCAAAGGCCCAAATGATGACGAGAATATAGGCCAGATCGCGGCGGGTCAGTGCTACGGCTGTCGTTATAAGAAATGCGGTAGCCAGCATGATTAGGGCCCATACTTCAGGACGGATTCCCCATCCACTCCACTGCACATAGTAGAGTACTGTCGTTATGTTGGCTATGGTGGCAACAGTAATCCAGCCCAGGTAAATACTAAAGGGAATATACACACACCATCTTTCCGGGGACTTGACACGCACCCGGCCGATTTGCAGACGCGAATAGATCCCTATCAGGGAAAGCAGTAGTATAATCATGACCCCCACGGTGGCGATAAAGTATTCATAGTGCCAGAGAAAAAGCCAGGCCATATTGGCGATACAGCTCAGCAGGAACAGATAACCGATGTTCCGCAGGCGTGGATTCTCTCTTTGGGACGGCAGAATCTGATAAATAGAAAAGGCAAGAAGAGCCAGATAGATCACTCCCCAGATAGAAAAGACATACCCGGCGGGCACAAAGAAGACTTGAAAGCGGCCAGAAATTTCGCCTGTTGTTTGCCCGTTGAGAGGAAGTGAATTGGCCAAAGCGTTGACTGTTATCGTGGCGATTACGGCGAGCAGATTAACATACCGCCATACGGTATTTTTGTCCATATCGGCCTCCCTGGATTACCTTAAATTTTCCCGGCATAGGCAAGATAAATAGTTGAGCTGGAATTGTCAATATCCTTCGGTATATTTTTCCAAATTCAGGGGCGCACAGGAAAACGGGAGCGGCGCCTATCTATTCCGGACTTTTTCTTACTGCCGGTGCGCCTTGAAGTAAAGCAACGCACCGTTTTGGGTAGGAATGGCCTCGTAGGTGAAGCCATCCTCTCTGCATATGGCAGCCAACTCCTTTTCCGTGTACAACGTTCCCCTGATAATGCTGCCTGTCTTTTTTCGTTCGGGGACGGGGACAACGCAAAGGAAGAGGCCACTTTTGCTCAGCACTCTTCTGACTTCCCGCAGGACGCTGGTACCATCCGAAAAGAAATTGAATGAGAGGACGCACAGTACCAGATCGAAAGATTCGTCCTCAAAGGGCAGCTGTTCCGCTTTGGTAACGTAAAAATCAGCGATGGTAACGCCTGCTTTGTGGAAATTTTTCACCGCCTGTCTCAGGAGTCCGGGGCTGATGTCGGTGCCGGTATACTGGTTATCGGGGGGCAGGAAATTAATGGCGCTGCCGCTTCCGCTGGCCAATTCCAGAACGTTTTTCCCATGCATCTCCAGAAGCTCCTCCCGCAGGATGGCATAATGCCGCTCAATATCTGCTGCAAATTTTTTCGGGAAGATGGAATTTTTCATGATATAATCATAGAGGAAGGAAAAGGAGTCTCCCAGCCAGGGTTTGAATTTCAGCTGCTTCCTGCCGTCTGCAAGAAGGTAATACACCCCTTTTTTATTAACGACTTTTATTTCTTTTTGAAGCATTTAATGCTCCTTTCAATCGTTTTTCATCGGTCCTTCCTGACCCGGATCACTAATAGGAATCGATTTACTGTAAGAACAAGATATCCTTTAAAACTTCCATCCATGTCATGACGATATGAAACATCAACGCCGCATCCTAAAGTATTTTAGGCAGATATGCAATGATCGCCGCGATGATGATTAATATCACGTAAGAAAGGGGGTTGGCAAAGTTGAGGGTCCAGCCGAAACCCAACCGTCTGGGGACAAAAATCCGGCTGTCATCCCGATCCCAGTAGATAAAGTAGAAGTGATATTTTTGCTCATCTTTCTCATCACGATATAAATCATTCATTTCCCGTCACTCCGCTGTTTTCGGATTTATCAATTCTTGTGGTACAATAATAGTGTATTAAAAATCTGGTAAATTGGTACAGAATTTTATTTTGGTGAAATTCCCGGTTATGGCTGCAGCGCCTGGTGGTTTAGGCGTGACTATTGGAGCAGGATTACGGTATATTGCCTTGAAATCCTGCTCCCTTCTGTCAAAGCCGCGCTCTGCTTTTTCTTGATTCCGTCCTTTCTTTTTTCAGTTCCAGGAAAAAGTAATTACCAGTGCAGTGGAGATAATAATCGCGACAATCCAGTACCAGGGAGTGCTGAACCTGGAGTTTTTATGTTTACTGTAGACATATTCGAATATCATTCCGATAAACGGCGGAATCGCCAGCGGCAGATAGCCGATGGGCCGCCGGAACATACGTTTTGAGAAGAAGGCCAGTAGAATGATACTCAGTCCTGTGACAAACGCCACCAAAATCTCAGGAGTCAGTCTCCATTTTTCAATTTTACCATGTCGGACCCTTTTCCTTCACGGGTGCTGTCATTACACATTTGAGGGGGTTACCGTTTCTTAAATTGCAATACGGCGCCGCCCTGATATAACGTAAAGGAGTTGTAGAGAGGATTTTTCTCTTTATCCCGGGAAAATTTGATAATAATACCGGCAGGATCAAACCGGAATTCCATCCTGCTGAAAGGAGTCAGCGGGAAAGCGGACTGGCCCGTGGCCTGACCGTACAATTGACCCTTGTCGACTTTTAACGTTATGGTGAGCGGCAGTTCTTCCGAGGAGAATTCACCCTCATAGCGCGTTAATTCCGAGGATTCCAGGTGAACCGGTTCTGCTGAAAAATCCGGTATTTCGAAGGGAAGGGTGAAATAGATGCTTAAAATGCCGATCAGGATATCATTGAATTGATAATTCATGCCATTGGCTGTGACGGCAACCGCTACCTTTTCATCCGGGAAATACGCCAGATTTGAGACGAAGCCGTCGATACCGCCGTTATGCCCGTAGGCGATCCTGGTCCCGAAGGGGAACCTGATGAGGCCTTTTCCCAGAGCCTGTTTTTCCGGCTTCATGTGATTTAGAGAAGTTTCCGATATCAATGTATTACTGAAAAAGGCGTTGATAAATGTTGTCAGGTCTTCCGGGGTAGAGGAGATCGCTCCGGCTCCGTGGGGAATACTCATGTCTGTTTCCGGCTGCAGGATCCAGGTCCCCTTACTGTAGCGGTAGGAAGCGGCATCGTTGTTCCCGGGATCTATTTTGCCGCCATAATGAGTATTGGCCAGGTTCAATCTGGAACAAATCCTCTCTTCGAGTTCCTGCTTATAAGGGGAACGTGTAATTTTTTCTATTATATATCCCAGCAACACGTAGTTGGAATTGGAATAGGCGGTTTTTTCTCCCGGCGTGAAGTCGGGTTTGTTTTTCGCCATCAACGCCAGCATTTCTTCTTTTGATTTCTTTTTAGTCATGTAACCGGAATATTCCGCGTCACTGGTAAAATTATGAATGCCGCTTGTGTGTCCCAACAGGTCGGCGATGCTGATTTCCGCGGCATTGGGGATTTGCGGAAAGAATTTTGCCAATTTCGTATCCAGAGACAACGTTCCTTCCTCGACAAGCTGGAAGATGATCGTTGCGGTGAACATCTTGCTGATTGAGCCGATTCTGAATTTTGTCAATCCATTGTTTCTGACACTGTCTTCAACTGAGGCAAATCCGATATACTGTTCGTATTCTGTCTTGCCGTCTCTGGTGATGACGACGCCTAACATTGCCTTGTTCTGTTTTTCCAGCCGACTCAGATAATCGTCAAGTTTTACTGTGTCGAATCCATCCTGAGCCCTGAGGCTGATCAGCGGCAGAACTCCCAGCAGGAGCGAAAGAATTACTCTTTTTTTCATTATCGTTCCTTTCTACGTTTACAGGGATGGACACAGTATCATATAAGTACGTTTTTTCCCGGAAGCGTCACTCTGTCTAACTGCCGTTATCAACAAGATAAAACAGAGTAAAAAGCGTCCTCGTCGAGATGATTAACTAATTAGCAGCCGCAAGGCGGGCGTTGAGGACCATCAGGCCCAGCTGGATACCCGCGTCTCCCGGATCGACCCAGTCCCCGTCCGTATCATAGCGCTGCACCATGACCAGCTTCAGGTCGGGCAGAATTATCACTATATGCACTCCCACTCCGGTATGAAAATAGCCGGAAGAGCCCAGAAGCTGCTGGAAAACCGAGCCCGGCGGAATCGTCATCCACATGTAGCCATAGCCGACCCCGGACGCGCTATCCACAAGAGAATAAGTGGCGGTGCTTTCCTGGATCCATTTGGCAGGAATGATTCGGGCATTCTGCCACATACCGTTCTGCTGGAACAGGACCCCGAACCGGGCCATATCCCTGGTACTCATCCTGAATGAATAGGCGGGATGCAGCGAGAGATTCTCTTCATACTGATAATAACAGTCTTCCACCCGGAAGTCTTCCATCCCGATAGGATCGGCAATTCTTCTCTTGAATTCTTCGAATATATGGGTGCCGGTCTCATTTTCAAAAATGGTGCCCAGGGCGTTGAAATCCCAATTATTGTAATAAAAGAAAGTATTCGGCGCATGGCTTTCCCGTTCCGGCCGGCCGTCCTTCATCTCCTGAGTCTCAGCCGCGGCTTCGTGATAAATGCCGGATCGGGATTTCAGCAGGTCCCTTACCGTGGCCTGTTTCTCCGCTGACGTGAGACTGGGCGCGATATCATCGATTCCCAAATCCTCAAGAGTAGCATCGAGATCGATCTCGCCCAGGGAGGCATGAATGCCGTAAAGAGCGCCCAAAAATGGTTTCCGGATGGAATGGCATTTATAGTTTTTGGTGATGTCGCCCCAGGAAAAGAAAACCTTGCCGTCGTACAGCACTATCATGGCGGCGAAACCGCTCTGCCGGGGGAATTGTTTTGCCTCGAGTAATTTTACCGATGAGTAGCCGACATCTTCCGGGCTGACGTATTCAAGCTTGTTGCCATCCGCTTCGGTAGGGGCGGAGTTTTTGGAACAGCTCCACATCGAAATGACAGTGAGCAGCGCGACCAGCAGCACGGGTTTCCTCATCCTCCTGTGGATAAAGGCTGTCCAAATCATTTACTTTTCCTTTTGCTGATAAACCTGCCATCGGATCTGCGCCGGTCCACACTTCCGCGGGCCTGTTCAAGCCAGCCGGTGCGGATCTTCGGCTGGCTGTCGAATTCAGGTACATATGGCTTGATGTCGAGTAACGGCGTCCCGTCCAGCATATCCACGTTCCGGATCTGCAGGATTCCCTTCTCGATCCGGTCCAGCTGCACCACCGAGAGCCCGATGGGATTGGGCCTTCTGGGGGCCCGGGTCGCGAAGAGACCCCGTAGCTCCGTATCCATGAAGGGGACTACTTCAAGCTGGAAGCCTTCGCTGCGGTGGAAAACAAACAACAGTATAATATGCGAGAAACCCTCGAGATCCTTCAGCCCGGCCCGGTATTCCTCGAATACTTCGATCGTGCCCCTTATCCCGGCTCCCCCGGCGGGCTGGATGGGCATCCCTTCCCGGCTGGTGTAAGGAGTGTGAATCGTTCCTATTGGATTCATTTCCATGATCGATTTCCTTTGCCGAAGAATGCGGTAAACCCGAAATCCGGATTTACCGGGAAGTCTTTGGCCCGTTAAAGAACGGTGTCATTGTTTTAGTTGATGATACCTCTTGCTTCGCGGAGTCTTTTCCAGAAGTGTTTATAGAGAAAACTATTTTCATCCAGCTGACAGAGCTGCTGGTACATGGATTTATTCACCGTAAACGCCAGTATGTCGGGAGGAAAATTATCCCGCATGGCGATATCGGTGGCGCCGACCACGGCCCTCGGGATACCAGTGTCAAGGTCGCCGACCAGGGCCGCCATCTGGCCGCAGCCAGATCCGAATGCCAGCGTGACCGGGCTTTCTTTCAGGGAGGCATTATTATATTCGGCCCCCAAAAACAGAAGACTCAATTGATCAGGATTGACGTAAAAGGTCACCGTCCTGAGGTACCCGTACTGGTCATCCTTCAAAGGACCGATAACAACATGGCCGTTTTGTATTATATAGGGTTTAACATTCTCGAGCCAGTGGCACATCAGTTCATCCGATGATTTGAATCCTTCCCGCCGGTTGAGTTCCCGGGCGAAAATTTCCCGGGGTTCATCATCCGGCCGCATTGCTTCCCGCACCCAGCCGGGCACCACGCCGCCGATCCAGTAGCCGCCGCCCTGACAGCGGGCCTCATTCTTGGCGATGCGGATGCTCTTTCCCTGGCACCATTCCCGGTAGCTTGAAAAAAAGCAGCGTTTTGGTATGGTGAACGGCTCGAACGGTGTGGTATCCGAGACATCGTAGAATCCGATCAACGGCGTCTTAATATCGGACATCTCCAGCAGTCTGGTCGGGTCCGGTTTCATAGTGGTTCCTTATTGGTTTTCAATGTATCCAAGGATTCTGGGTAATGTAATAAACAAGAATTGATAAATCATGTACTTTTTGTACATTGTAGTGTTTTTCCAAATCGACAATTCCGATACGGTGGGAACAGTGAGTCCTTTCCCGGGGATATGAATGCATGATTGATATGGTTTTCGGGGCAGCAATATGGGGATTAAAAGAGTTTGTTTCCTGTCTTCGCATCAATGGCCGGTGATACAAAAGTGCCGGAGCACTGCTATCGGATTTTGTCACGGCTTTTCTATTTATTCAGCCATTCAATTGCCTGTTCTTGAGTTTCAAAGGACATAACGGACCAGCCGTCGTTTCGGCATACCGTCTCCCAAAAAAGTATGGGTTTTTGTAATTCAGATAAGGAGGGAAGTATGAGGGCCGCACGACTTTTATAATTAAGTTTGATATTATGATACAAATCTTTTAGATAATAAAGATCCGTCATTGATGGAACAGCCGTCTGTTCTCTGGCGTCGATTAAAAAATTCAGGCAATGATGCTTGTTTTGCAAATGCGAGGATTTTCTTACTGCTTCGTCTAATTCCGAAGCGGTCACAACGCCAATTAAGGAGGCGGTGACAAGGTTTAATTTTTTGTTATATGCAACCTTGTAGCCCATATCTTTCTCCCCTGACATGGACACAGGACCTTTGTTCTTGGTAAAAATCAACCCTTACGCAATTGTAGAGCCTGGATCTATTGCTGTACGTGGAATGAAATCCGTACTGCAGCTACCCAAGTGCATCACCATTCGTGAAAATTACCGCTATCCCGATGAAGTCCTCTTTGAATAGACGGTACCTCCATACCCCATATTAGTGAGGAGAGCTGGCGAACGCTAAAACCTGATTATTCCTTCGGCCGTGTTATTGTTTAATTAAATGAAAAGAAGAAGGACAGCTCACACCCGTTTGACAGTTTACGCAAATAGGAAAAATCGCCTCTCCCCTTGCTGACGGAGTTTTCCTGTTTTCCTCAAACTGCAGAGATACAAGTAATAATGTGAGGAAGAGCAAGTAGTTTTATATAATAATGAAATAATCCCTTGATGTCAAGTGAAAAATGAAGCCGGCTTTCCCATCGAATAAACGTGTATCTAGGGCCGGCGTATCATACGGGTGTCGGGAGTATGGTAGAGAGGTTATCCTGCCGTAGAGGATTCTTCCAGCTGATTGATCAGCATCATGCTTTTCTCTGAGAATGCGGGAAAGCGTTCACGCTGGATCTTTGCCGCCCTGTTATAGAGTCTGAAAAACTCGAAAGGATTTCCCCCCTGCTCCAAAAGCGCTTTTTTCCCCAGGGTTTGCACAATCGCCTGAGTCATGAAATAGCCGATGGGATGTCCGCTCATGGGGATCGTTTTCCTCAATTCAATACCGATCCTCTTTAAGTCACCTGATTTGTCATAGAACTGAGCCAACAAGGAATCCGCCTTTTTAAAGTCATTGGTGAGCTGTTTACAGCGTCCCTGTATTTTTCCACCTGTGGTGAAGCTTTCTGCTCACCACCGCTGTTGAGCAGGATTCTTTTATCGATTTGATCAGCAATACCTTCAGCCTGAATCTGGTTTATTGTCCAAATGATATTATAAACGGCGTCATTTATATCGGGGAAATTGAAACTAAGCATTTTATTTCGGTAGAAATGATGAGCTTCATGTCCTAAAAGATATTTTAAATTATCACCTTGTTCAATGGCATTTAGGATGTCGATTATTACGGGTGAATAGCCCCGGGCATCATTGCCGAATATGACAAAAGATATCGGCGGCGTATATTGACTTGGTAATTTCCTCACGGGAAAATAGTCTTTTGTCAGTTCCAGGGATGTCTTGATGAGATGATCGGATGAGCTCAGCTTCTTCTGGTAATCTTTTATTTCCTTTTCTCTGGAGAGTATCTTCGTCATATGTATTAAATAGTTAACAGTCCAGGAAGTTTTTTCTAATTCTTGTTTCAGGGAATCGCTCATGGCGGGCATGTATGCCAGACGGAAGTAATTTTTAAAATATTTTTTCGAAAATTCGAGTCGTGTCAATGTTGCATATCCAGTCGTGTTAAACAGCCTGTCCCAGTCCTGGTCGTCCGGTTCAATGTTTTTTGACAGGAGGGAAGTAATATGCCAGAATTCATCCATACCTGAAAAATCCATAGACATTTTACTGAATTGTGAATTGCTGCAACAGACGAAAAGCAGAAGACTCAACAGAAAAAGTTTTAATTTGGCCATTGGAGTCACCAATTTTTCTATATCCCCGAAACCTCTATTTATTATACAACAGAATAATAGCATTAATTATTTCTACTTCAAGAAACATGCCGTTGGCGCCGTTTGTCATTACCACGGCACCGGTCCCCCGTTCCGGCCAACCGATCAACCAGCATTGTAACCCAGGATTATTACTGCCGGGATGGGTGAACAGTAAATCTCTGCCTTCGTCCATGAGAAAAACGCCTAATCCTTGAAAGAAAGGAAGCGGTATATTTTTCCGATCAATCTCACAAATTTTTTGAAACATCATTTTTACCATTTTTTGAGAGATGATTTTTTCAGATTTTCCCTGATAGGCGCGCATCAGTTCAATTGTGAATTTTGCCAGGTCGGTCGGTGTGGTCGTTAATCCTCCATGTGAGAGGGCGGTTCTATGCATCAGTGGTGTGCGGGATATCCCCTCGGCATCGTGGGGCATGGCCTCGAGTTTTTTTTTGTCCGCGTCTAGGGGATAGATAAAAGAGCTGCTTTTCATGTCAAGCGGCTGAAAAATCAATTCTTCGGCGATTTTCTGAAAAGATTTACCCGTTATATCTTCCAGCAGAAGCTGGACAACATTATAGGCTATATTGGAATAATACCAGCGTGAGCCTGGAACCTGGTCCGGCACTGCCGCCGTGTTCAATGCCGGCGGTGTGCCATTTAACACATCGATCAGGGTGGGATATTCCCCGCTGTCATCGGTATTGTAATTGGTATCCGGCATTCCGGACCGATGAGTCAACAGAAGGCGCAGGGTGACTTTCTGCTTCGCCGTATACTCATTTTCGGGCACTTTCCAGGAAGTAAGATAGTCATTTACATTTCGGTCCAAATCAATAAGCCCCTGCTGGACGAAATGAAGTACGATCACTGCTGTGATTAGTTTACTGGTAGATCCAGCTTCGAAAATGGTCTCAGTGGTTACCGGCGCACCCGTGTTTACATCCATGATGCCATAACCTCTGGTCCATTCAATCCGGTTATTGTTAACCACGGCGATGCTCACGCCCGGCACCTTATAGAATGCCATTCTTTCGGCCAAGGATTTGAGACTGGCAAGCTGAGTGCTGTCCGGTTTAAAAAGATTGGCTACAGTAGAGGTGGCGAAATCGAACGGAATCAATCCATTTTCAATGGTGGATATTTTCTGTTCGGTGCTTATGGTTCCTTTGGGAGAACAGGATACAATAATGGATAGTATTATCATGATGGCACTTATCTTGCGCATGATATGCTTTCCTCAATTGATTAAAAGTAAATATCCGGGTTATAAGAACTTACGCATTGTTGAGAGCAATGGAGTTTTCAGGCTCTATTGGCATACCTATATATTACATAAATTGTTTCAATAAAAATGTATTTTAAAACGGGACCGTAAGCTGCGGGTGAAATGGCCCTGCCGGCATGGGTGGATGCGAAGTTCACAATTGTTACACATAGGGCCGCGATACTAATTTAGCGGGCTACTTCACAAAAATCATTTTCTTAACCCGGCTTTCTGAACCGGCAGCCAGCCGGTACAGGTAGATTCCGGAGGGTATCGGCCGGCTTTCATCATTGGTTGCATCCCAGATTACCGTATGCTGTCCTGCATCAAGAAAGCCGCTGGCCAGCTCCCTGATCTTTTGGCCCGCTATATTATACACGGTAAGGGAGACATCCTGAGCCTCAGTAAGGATGAAGGGAATTGTGGTATCCGGATTAAATGGGTTGGGGTAATTCTGTCCCAGGGAAAAGGTGCCCGGTGTCCCGGTCCCGTCACTTCCTGGTAGAACAGCCGAGGTTTGGGAGTCCGCGTCCCGTACCAGGCGGACGTAATTAAAGACCCGCTGTACGTCGCCCTGGGGACCATGGCCCCAGCTGGGGTAATCGTTCGGATCGCCGTTCTTGGGATCACTCCGCTGACAGCCGGCTCCGTGCACATCGATGACAGTCGTCCCATCCATTGAACCAAGCCCTTCTCCGAAAGCCACATAGACGGCCCTTTCGGCACCGCCGATAAAGCTGAGGAATGTTGTGCTGGACCAGTAAAAGGGGAAGTCAGCCTTACCGGCTTCATCGGTGATCTGGCTGGCGATAAAAACGGGATCGATGGCCGCGGTTCCGTGAGTGTCGGGGGAGCGAGTATAGTCCACCAGGCTCTGAAGTTCCTTGGCGTTGGGCAGGCGCCAGTCATTGTATCCCAGGTAATTGGCATTGTTCATCTGCTGTACCCAGGCCAGAGCGTCCTCCCAATTCACTCCCGCACCGTTATCGCTCTTTGACCACATCAATCCGGTGGCATTGTCCGTTACGGTTCCATTCCCGTTATCGACGAAGCTGTTAATACCGTATCCCGTGTTGCCGCGACAGAAACGAACATAGAATGTTTTATCAAATCCCCCCGGATTGGTGTCGGCGGGATAGCCCTTAATGCGCCCGTCGGCAAAATTCACGCCGAACATGGCCTGCTGGCCGTACATCACCGTACTGGTATAGAGGGTCGTTGTCGCCCATTGGGAATCGATGATCCGTTCGCCGGCGGACATATCCCCATAAGCAAACTCAAATACATCGTCATTGATGAAGGGCACCAATCCGGATGTACTGGTTCCGGTGGGATTCGGATCAGTTCCCCGGTAATCGATCAGAGAATAAAGCTCCTTAATGCTGGGCAGGCGCCAATCGCTATAGCCGCCGTAGTTCTGGGCGTTGATGACCGCAACGTAGCTCAGTGCCTCGGTATAGGTGAACTTGTCATCCGCGTCCTCGGTTCCGTCGCCATTCCAATCCGCCCCTCTGGTCCAGGTGAGGCCGGTAACAGTGTCATATACGGTGAGGCCGTCCCCGCTGACGGTATAGCTGGGCTGGTACCCATCGATCTGGGCGTCCTGGCCGTAAAAAGCATCTCCTTTGCCGGGTGCGGAGATCTCCCAGCCGTCATTATAACACCTATCCTGTCCTGTATCCACGATGGGATAGGTCAAGTCACCAGATACATATTCATCCTGATTGTCATTCCCGTTCCCGGTCGAATCATCGAGAAGATAGCGCTGGGCCCGGAACACCTCGTTGCTCTCGCCCTGGGGCGTGCTAGATGAATAGGGATTCACATACTCCCAGGTAATTTCGCCTGTTGAGGAAACCTCGAAGAATCGTCCCGCCGGACCGTCGCAGATCAAGGTGTTGCCGTTGGTAAGACGTTGGGCTCCGGATATATGATCCGCATAGAAGGAAGAAGTCGGATTGGCTTTGTACGTCCAGGTGGTTGATGCCGGGCCATAAGCGGATGTGCCGTCCACCGTGTAGCTTCCGTCACCATTCAGATGCGGGATGATTTGATCCACGCTGGAGTAGTTACCCTCCGGACGATTCTGGCCGTTGTTGAAAATGAGGATGTCGCCCGCTCCGGGACAATTATCATCGATCCACTGGGCGTCATGGGGCACAAAAAGCTGCTGATCAGAACTATTTCCACGCCCATAGGCCTGGGGATTGCCCCAGCGGTAGAGCAAATCGCCTACACTCCCCGCCGCCTGGGCCGTGGTGGTATTATGATCGATGATCCAGATTTCGCTGAAATTATGTTCTGTCAGGAGGATCTGATCCAAATCGGCATTGTAATCCACGCCGTTGATATGGTTCCAATCGGCGCTCTCACGGCCATGTACATAGTTGAGGTTTATCTTTTCCGGATGATCAGATACTGTGCCGTAATTGGATTTGGAAGCGTCATAGTCCTGAATCAAGTGATCCCAGACGTGCCATTCCCAGACAATAGTGCCACCCGATGATCCTGTTGGTTTTACTTCGATGATTTTATCGGGCCAGAGTTCACCATCGGATAGCAGTGAAGGATCGCGACCCGCGGTAACAGCATCGGATTGCGTTTTTCGTTCCCAGGCGATCATTAGAATGTTACCGTTGGGAAGCGGTTCGATGTCGTGGTGCAGGAGATAATCACTGCTGCTGTATTGGAATTGCCAGATCAGATCGCCCTCCCAGGAGTAACGCTCTATTACACCGCCGGCGCCGCCTGTAGTGCCGAATACACGATTGCCCTGGGGTCCCAGGCTGCCAGTGCGAAGCAAAGACCCGTCATCCAGCAGATAACAGGAGAGACCGGGATGATAGCTGCTGTTCCAGGTTTTGACAATCTCTTCGTCTTTATCCAGGAGATAGGTAGTGGTTCCCGACTGTGGAGAAAACAGGGAGGCACCGTCACTGGCTTCACCTGTAGCATTATCGTGATCATTGAATCCTGTGTCATTATCCCCACCATTGCTCACAGTGAACAAGCCATTTTGGCTGAATTGAATGGTGTTATTATCCGGGTTTGGAAAACTCAGCGTTATCGTTTTATCCCCGCTAGGTTCCGATGCCGGGATATCGAATATGGCTGTGATTATACGGCCGTTCCGGGTGATACTGTGTCCGGTGATTGTGCCGATTTGAAAGCTGGTTATGGTGACATCAGACGGCGGAATGGGCGGGGTTCCCATATCTTTCAGTGTCAGCCTCACGCTCAGCTGGGAAGCGCTGGCTGTCGCTGAAGCAGGAGTAACCTGCTCGATGATTTGCGGTGGATTCTGCTGGGCAAAGAGCGGGCGGCTGAAGCCGGTCACAAGCAGTGAGATAAAAAGGGTGACGGTAAAAGCGGCATTTGATTTCGTGGCAGGCTCCCATCTTTTTATTGGATCTCAGTATAATAGAGCTGTATCCGCGGATTTGGGTCTCCATAAGATGAGACGATGAAAAAGAAAAAAACTTGCGGGGGCAATAATGTGCCTGCGGCGGCTGGTTGTATTTGTGGGGTTTTACAGAGCATTACAATAGACGAGTGACAGGGGTGTCTGTCTGAAAGGATGTTGGTTAACAAGCCATTAACAGGGACGGCAGCGTCAGGGGATCATTTGTCCCCAGCAGACTCCAGTGCTTTTACCGTCTCTCGCACCAACACATTATCGGGATTAAGGCGCAGCGATTTCCTGTACATAGAGAGGGCCCTTTCGATATCATCTGCCTGCCGGTACGCATCACCCATTCCCTGATAGTTTTGGTAGTGTTCGGGATATTTATCAATCATGAATCCGAAAAACTCCAGGGCCTTTTTACTGTCGTTTTTTTCCAGAAGTTGATAGCCGTAATCAATGAGCAGGTCAAAGTCCACAGATGCATATATTTTTCTCGCTTCTTTAAGCCCTTTACTGATCAGGGTGCGGAAGAAATTCATCTCCGCCGAGTCAACTTGATAGTACATTGACATCAGCCCTAGATCAAAGATCCGCTGTCCTTCTCCCAGAGCCAGATCCAGCAGTGTTCTGCCAATACTGAGACCATAGAAACTGTTGGTCATATAGACCATGAACTTACCTGACGGCACCTCGAAGATCATCAGATTACGGAAGTTGCCGGTATCACCCCAATGCCAGTAATAGTCGCCTTTGACTGTGTGGATGATACCCAGTCCCAATCCCCAGCTCCCTGACCAATTTCGGGTATGTTCCAACGGAGTCTGAATGCTCAGCATTTGAGCGAAGGTTGAAGAGGATAATCCCTTCTTTTCGACCAGGGCCGAAACGAAGACGGCATAATCATGCACGGTTGTATAAAGGGAATAGGGTGCGACAGGTTGTTTCATTACCGATTTGCCGCTTTTCACGCCGAACATATCATACCCGGTCGCTGCCTGATCAGCAAACGTTTTTTTCCAGATGAAACTGCTCTTTGTCATTCCCAGAGGCTGGAAGACCAGGTCGTGTGCCAACTGATCCAACTCCTTGCCGGTAAGGGTTTCGATCACGTTCTGCAGAAAAATAAGACCCTCCCCGGAGTAGGTGAATTTTTCCCCGGGATTATTGACAAAATGCAGAAAAGGTGAAGGATCCCTGAAATTGGGCAGGCCGGTTTTATGGCTCAGCACCTGGCGAGCGGTGAGCAGTCGAAAACGGGGATCAATGTCACGGGAATGGAAAAAAACTCTTATCAGGATTTTCTCGGGAATATAGGACATGAGCGGCGTATCAAGATCAAGAACACCCTGTTCTGTCAAAACGAGCACCAGATAGGTGAATACCGGTTTGCTTAATGAGGCCGCTTCAAAAATCGTGGTTGATGTTACCGGCTGTTTTTTTGTTTTGTTGCGCCAGCCGAAGCCGCGTTCCCAGACGCCGTCGGTGTTGCCTACGGCAATAGCCAGACCAGGGATTCCGGCAGAATCCATAAGACGAGGGATTTGCTGGAGCAGCAGGGTACTGTCCGGGAACGTCCATTCGTTCTGATATATGAGTGATTCCACTGTTACAGAACTGTCTTCAGCGGTATTGTCATACCGGCTCACAGCCTTCTGGCTGAAAAGCATTAATACTGAAAAAAATATAATAACAGCCGGCAGTCGCATTCCACTATCCTTTCTAAAGGCATCAGTTTATGTCATTTCAGAGTGTTAAACACTTTCATCATGGTTTTCCAGCGGTAAAAGGAAATGATTTTCCTCGCCTCACACAGATCATAATTGCATAATTGTAAAAATTTGAATACATTGTTACGTTTGTCGCCAGTTATTACTCGATATGAAACTATATGCCTGTCCATGTATCCAAACCGGAGGAGTCGTTATCATGAAGAAGATACTTGTTCCTGTCGACTTCAGTGAATTTTCTGATCGTGCGGTTGATTACGCCCTTTTTCTGGGGAAAAAATTTTGTGCTCAGGTACTGTTGCTGCATGTTATTGCTCTGCACACTGAAGAACCGCATGAAGAAGAACATATGCAATCATATGAAGAACTTATTGAGAAGAAAGAAAAAAGACACGCACGAAAGCTAGATGATCACTGCAAGATCGCCCGTGACAGGGGTATCGATATCGATTCGGATCTGATTAGAGGGGTCTCGCCCGCAGAGACGATCCTGGATTACATCATAGACAACAAATTTGATCTGGTGGTTATAGGAACGCATGGCCGTACCGGCATCACACAGTGGCTTTTTGGCAGTGTGGCCGAACGGGTCGTCAGGCACTCTCTGGCACCGGTGATCACTGTACACAAAGAGTGGAATAAACAGAAAATCGATCATTTACTCATCCCCGTCGATTTTTCCGAACATTCCCGCAAAGCTGTCGAGAAGGGCAAAGAGTGGGCGGAAATGCTGGATGCGAAAGTTTCTCTTATGCACGTAGTGGAACAGGAGCGGCATCCGGAATTTTATTCTACGTCCTTTAAGTCGATTTTTGAGGTAAATCCTCAGCTGAAATCAAAGATAGAGGAGAACCTGCTGAAGTTCTCCGGTTTTAAAAAAGATGATGTCAAAATTATCATGCTGGAAGGCAAAGCCCACAAGGAAATTGCCGACTATATCGAGGAACATCGCGTCGACCTGGTGATCATGGGAACCCGCGGTTACAATCCCCTCGATCATCTGCTTCTGGGGAGCAACGCGGAGCGGGTGGTGAGACTGGCGAAATGTCCGGTACTGACGGTAAGCAGGAAAAAATAAACGAAAAAATTGTACATTATCATCCGGCTGTTTAAGGCGATGTAAGCGATTAGTTTCTCATCATCGTAATCCTATGAGGAGCGTGCCGCCAGGGCACCGCCTTTTCCTTATAAATTGACAATGATCAGGATACTATAATATATACAGATACTACCGAAAGGAGACGCCATACACCACTGTAAACGTGCCATTATTTTTCTGTTGTTCACCATGACAATGTGAATCGCTGTGCGCGCTGCCGAGAAAGCACTCCTTATACGATATCCTGCCCGTACCTGTAACGGCACCGTGGTAGCCTTTTCCTTTGAGGAAGATATATGGACAGCCTCTCTTGACGGCAGCAATCCCAAACGGCTCACCATTAACCGATTCCAGCTATCAATCCCGATAGATGGAAGAAGAGTACGGAAGTCAGATTAGAACAGATTACTATATATCATAAATGATCCAGAGAAGACATAGCCATCCCACATAGAAGGTGAATCCTGCCAAAGCTCCGGCTTTTTTTAGCAGCGCTCTCCTCCGATTTTTGTTAAAAATATGGTAATCCTGAGAATATATAGTCAATCGGTTCATCGTATTGTTTTTTATGGGCAACACAGACAATGGACGTAATCGGTTATTTATACGATCTTTTGGATAAGTTGGTTTAATAATTTTATCCGGGCAGGATTTTTACCTTCCAAAGAGATTTTAAAAAATATTTACTATTTGATTTGAAAACCATATATTGCTGTTGTATTTCCCATTTTTATATATACAGGAGTGAACGCCATGAAAGTCCGATGCCGTACTCTGTATTGTATTGCCTGTCTGATTTTCGCAGCCATACATCCTGTCACTTCCCAGCAAAAAGATACCGGCCTCCCGGCATACAGCGGGGCCGCGCTCAAGACCATCGCCTTTCCCATCGGCGGCCTTGCCGCCGGCAATATCACCCTGGGCGGACGAGGCGATATCCACGAATTGGAGATTTTCAACCGGCCCGCAAAAAATGTATCTCCGGATATGACCTTCTTTTCCATCAGGGTGCAGCAGGAGGGCGGAACGTCCGTGGCCAAAATTCTGGAGCGGGAGCTGCTGCCGCCCTATGTGGGATGGATGGGCTTTCCCCGCAACCAGCTGGCGGGAGTCTCACGCTTTGATGAAGTGACCTTCCGGGGCGCCTACCCTTTCGCGGAACTGACGTTTCAGGATGACGACATCCCGCTGATCATCAGTCTTGAGGCCTTCAATCCCTTCATCCCATTGGACCCGGAACGCAGCGGGATCCCAGGGGCCGTCTTCAACTGGACCGTGGAGAATCCCACCGAAAAACCGGTGACGGTATCCCTTGCCTTCAGCATGTTCAATCCGATCCGCAGCCGGGACGGTGACGGCAACCTGAACCTGGGGGAGAACATCAACCAGTACGTGGATGAAGGGGTCTTTCGCGGCATCCGCATGAGCTCGGCCCGGGCCAAGGCCGATGATCTGGAATACGGCAGCATCGCCTTTGTCACCACCGCTAAAACGGTGGACGCCCAGACACGCTGGTACCGGGGCGGCTGGTGGGACAACGCCCATGTCTTCTGGGACGATTTCTCCGACGACGGGCGCCTCAAGCCGCTGACCGATACGGAAACCTCGGCCCAGCGCAGCAGCGACGTCGCCTCCCTCTCGGTGCCTTTCACTCTGGAGCCGGGGGAGAAGAAGACGATTCCTTTCTATATGACCTGGTCTTTTCCCAACCGGGAGAACTACTGGAACGGCGAGGAGGAGGTGCGGGGCAAACGCTTCCGCAACCACTACGCTCTCCGCTTTCCCGACGCCTGGGACGCGGCCCGTTATCTGATCAGTGATATTAAGGATCTGAACCGGGACACCCGGGCGTTTCAAAACGCCTTGTTTTCCTCCTCATTTCCTTCCTATGTGATCGACGCGGTCTCGGCCAATCTTTCCACCCTGAAGACCAATGTGGTCATTTGGGATGACCAGGGTCATTTCTACGGCTGGGAGGGACTGACCGATAACGCCGGCTGCTGTATGGGCACCTGCACCCACGTCTGGAACTATGAGCAGACCCTGGCCTTTCTCTTCCCCTCCCTGGAGCGGAGTCTGCGGGAGACGGCTTTTCTCAACGACACCTTCGAGAACGGCTACCAGACCTTCCGCACCCTCTTCCCGCCCGGGGGCTACTGGTGGAAGGTGCATCCCGCTACCGACGGGCAGATGGGCAACATCATGCGGGTCTACCGCGAATGGAAATTCTCCGGTGACACCGACTGGCTGCGGCGCCTCTGGCCCCGAACCCGGGCGGCCCTGGAATTCGCCTGGAAGGGCGTGGGAGACGGCGAGGTGCCGGACTGGCAGCGGCAGGGCGCGCCCCTGCCCTGGGATCCGGACCGGGACGGCGTCATGGAGGGGCAGCAGCATAACACCTACGACATCGATTTCTACGGCCCCAATACCATGGTGGGATCACTCTACCTGGGCGCCCTTAAAGCAGGCGCAGAAATGGCCGAAGCCTTGGGACATAAGAGAGTTGCTGATGAATATAGAAAGATGTGGACAAAGGGCGCCAAAGAGTATGACCGCCTGCTCTGGAACGGCGAGTACTATAAACAGATCGTCGATGTAATGGAGGGATTGCAAATTCCTGACTATCTCCAGTCGCCGGTTGAGACTTGTGAGGATCCCGAGTGTGAGTGCAAGCAGTCTCCCGGGGGCAAGAAAGAGGCGCTGACTGCAGGGGAGGTGATGCCCAAATACCAATACGGTGAGGGCTGTCTCTCGGATCAGCTTCTGGGGCAGTATCTGGCCTTTGTCACCGGTCTCGGTTACCTGCTGCCGCAGAAACATGTGGATGAAGCGCTGGAATCGATTCACCGCTACAACTTCCGGGAGCGGCTGGACAGCTTCTCAAACGTGCAGCGGGTGTACGCCCTTAACGGGGAGGCGGGCCTGCTGCTCTGCTCCTGGCCCCGGGGGGGCCGTCCGGCCCTGCCCTTCGTCTATTCGGACGAAGTCTGGACCGGGATCGAATACCAGGTGGCCGCTTCCCTCATTTATGCCGGAAAGGTGGAGGAGGGGCTGGATATCGTCCGGGGAGTGCGGGAACGCTATCGCGGCTTCGACCGCAACCCCTGGGACGAGCTGGAATGCGGACACCACTACGCCCGGGCTCTCGCCAGCTGGGCGGTGCTGCTGGCCCTATCCGGATATGAGTATGACGGCGTCGCGGAACAGATGACCTTCTCACCCCGAGTGCGTAAGGACGATTTCCGTACTTTCTGGTCCGCCGGATCCGGCTGGGGAAGTATGAGTCTTGATGATTCCCGGATGACGCTTGATGTCCATTACGGACAATTGCGGCTGAGGACCCTGGGATTGGGGAATACCGCCGCCTCCCGAAGCATCGAGGGCATCAGCGTCGGCGGTAAAAAGGTCGGATATACACTGAAGAAACGGGACGGCGTCGTGCAGATGGTGTTTGACCATCAAATTCAACTGAAAAAGGAGGAAGGGTTGGAGGTGCGGTTCGGGAGGTAGATCAAAAGGGCAGTAAACATCATTTAATTGCGTTGCTCATACAGCACGGTTGTCCCTCTCTTATTCAGGAGGGAGGTCGTGTCGCTTGAACATTACATAACAAGGAATTAATAGACTCAAAGCATGTGAAAAAGAGCGATCAGCTCAACGAGTATAAAAAACAAACCGGAGATTTTATCAGAAAATATGTATTAAAAGTCTGGAAACATGTCATTACAGAGTTGATAGATACTTGTCAATACCTTCCGCGGCAACCTTGGCATCCGCAATGGCTGTCACGGCATCCAGATTGATATTGACAATATCACCACCGGCAAACACTTTTGGGATTGAAGTCATCCCCTGACTGTCCACTTTCACTTTTCTTCTTTTCGTAAAAGCGAGCTGATCAGCCAGTTTTCCCAGAAATGAAAAGTCGGGTCTTTGCCCAATCGCTTCAATGATCATGTCCCCTTGCAGAAACCGGGTCTGATCTTCATAAAACGTAGGAGAAAATTTCCCCTTTTCATCAAAGACGGACTTTACTTTTTTGCATTCAAGCCCTTTAATACGGGCTTTGTTATCAAGCACAACCTCTTTCGGCCCCCACGCCGGATTAAATTGAATATCTTCCTCTTTGGCTTCTTCTATTTCCTCTTTTGTAGCCGGAAGTTCATGCCAATCTTCCAATGATACCGTTTTCGTTATAACTCTTTCGTTTGGGTATTGCATATGCTGAAGCCGTATTGTTTCTCTGGCTGCATCCATGGCGACATTTCCACCGCCGATTACAATTACTTCTTTACCGACTTTTATTATTTTCCCAAGTTTAGTATCCTTTAAAAATTCAAGAGCTAACCAGCATTTCTCGGAATTGGTAACCCGGGTAGAAAAACTTACTGTATTACCTATCCCGAGAAAAACAGCATCATATTCTTTTAGCAGTTTATCAAATGGTATGTCTTTTCCCACTTTAGTTTTAAATTTGAAAGTGACACCCAGAGATTTTATATAATTAACATCTTTATCGATACTATCCAACGGCAATCTGTAGGCAGGAGGACCGGTTCTCAGTGTTCCTCCGCCCCCGGGTAATTCATCATAGATAACAACATCGTGACCTTTCAATCTAAGAAAATACGCTAAGGATAGTCCGCTGGGCCCGGCGCCAATCACAGCAATTTTCTTCCCCGTTAATTCTCCAGGGGTTAATTCCAGAGCTTTTTTGTAATCAGCAATTGTATCTGCCACATAGCGCTTGAGCCAGCGAATCGCCAAAGCGTCGCCTCTGATTCGCAACGAACAGGCATCCTCGCAATGCTTCATGCAGATTCTTCCGCAGATCGATGGAATGGGATTGTCTTCGAAAATTTTCTTTAAAGATTCTTCGGGTTTATCTTCAAAAATGGCGTTAATATATTCAGAAATTTTCAGGTTTGCAGGACAAGCCGCCTCACAAAGTTTGCATTCAAGGCAGCGGCCGGCTTCTCTCTTGGCCTCCTCTTTACTGTAACCGATTACTTGTTCGATAAAGGAGAGTTTTCTCTTTTCCGGCTTAACCTGGGGCATTTCAATCCTGTCCGGTTCAAAAAGCGCATATTGTAAGTCAGGTGAAAATCCCTGATAATTCCGTTTTCTATGAGACAAACTTGCTTTTAACACGGAATAGTCTGCATCAGAGACAAAGGTCTCGTTATCGATTTTTTCATTCTTGGGAATAAAAGTGAATGTATCAGTGTTGAAATGAATATGAAAATAATCTTTTGTCAGGGACAGTGAGCCGGGCGGACAG
>CAZUMH010000009.1:13171-54329 GCA_964621645.1 uncultured bacterium | reverse complement strand
GCTGGAGAGATAAGGCCACGACAAGAACGATGGTGAGACCTGAAAAAAAGTACAGCCAGCAGCAGATTGTGACCGGCTGGTGTCTTTATGATTGGGCCAATTCCGCCTTTGTCACCTCCGTGATGGCGGCAGTGCTGCCTATTTTTTTCCGCAATGTGGCCTGTCTGTCACCGCAGGGAATTGTCAATCCTCAGGCAACCTCGCTCTGGGGTTACACCTCGGCCGCGGCCATGCTCATTGTGGCTTTCTTTTCTCTCGTTCTGGGAACGGCGGCCGACCGGCGCTCCCGCCGCAAGGGCTACCTGAAAATCTTCCTCTTCCTGGGAGCCGGGTCCACAGCCCTCATTGCTCTGACCGGGCGGGGTGACTGGCACTGGGTCTCACTGCTCTATATCGCGGCCTTCACCGGATTCGCCTGCAGCGAACTCTTCTCGGACAGTCTCCTGCCCCATCTGGTGCTCCCCGGACAGCTGGACCGTGTCTCCTCCCGGGGATACGCGTTCGGATACGCGGGCGGAGGCTTGATTCTGGCTCTGCATCTCGCCCTGATCGCCCTGCTTCCCCGCACGACGCTTGTTCCGACCGGCGCCACAGTCCCCCTACTTGCCATGCGCCTTGTTTTCCTGACCGTGACCCTCTGGTGGCTTTTCTTCTCCCTGCCCCTGCTGCGCCGGGTTCCTGAACCGGCCAGCGGGAAGAGACAGCCTGACCCCCGCCCGCTCCTCAAGGATTCCCTCTTGAGATTACGGGATACCTTTCGGCACATCCGCCGCTATCGGGATCTCTTTCTCTTTTTACTGGCTTTCTGGTTTTACAATGACGGCATCGGCACCATAATCAAAATGGCCGCGGCCTATGGGGACGAGATCGGCATCTCAACTCTCGATCTGGTGGGCGCCCTGCTTCTCACCCAGATCATCGGTGTTCCCTGTTCCCTTCTTTTCGGCAGGCTGGCGCGGCAGGTCGGCACCCGAAAGATGATTCTCCTGGGGATCTCTGTCTATTTTCTCATTTCCCTGGGGGGATTTTTTATGACCAGCGCTATCCATTTTTGGATTTTAGCCGCGGCCGTCGGACTGGTACAGGGGGGAACTCAGGCACTCAGCCGCTCCCTCTACGCCACCCTGATTCCCCGCCAGAAATCCGCCGAATTCTTCAGTTTCTTCAATATCAGCGGGAAGTTCGCCGGTATAGCCGGACCCCTGCTCTTTGCCCTGGCCGGGCAGCTTTCCGGTTCCAGCCGTTTCGGCATCGCCTCGCTGCTTGTCTTTTTCCTCATCGGGGGGATTTTATTGCTGAAAGTGGATTTACATCGCGGTCGCCGGGTGGCCCTGGCTGAGGACTCCGCCTGAACAGCTGAGATGAATGTGCCGGCGGATGCTCTTAATCGACGCGGTAGGGAGCATTCCAGTAAAAACGGATCAGGCCCTTGTCGGTTCCTGCCCAAAGATAATCCCCGTCCAGAAGAATCCAGAATACCCTGTTGCCGACAAGACCGTCTTCTCTCGTGAAAAGCCGGAAACGGTGGTCCTCTATGATGTAAAGAAGAAGCCCCTCATCGGTCCCGAACCAGACCTGGTCACTGTCCGCTAAAATGGTATATACCCGGCCGCTCACCGGGTAGTGATCCCGCGGGAAAGCCTGCCAGGTTTTCCCGTTATCGGGACTCATCTCCAGCCCGTCATCACTGGCCGCCCATACAGTATTTCCCAGCACTGATACAGCGGTGGTAAACCAGGGCTGGAGCCCCGGAGCGGGCGGTACCATTTCCCATCGTTTATTGCCCAGATCATAGCGGTAGAGACCCGACTCAGCCGCGGCCCAGAGGAAGTCACCGGCCGCCTCCAGCTGAAAGATGTACCCGTCTTTCAACCCTTTTTCCTGGACCCGCAGAGGATTGGAACCGCTTGGTGACATGCCGGCCAGCCCGTCTCTAGTACCGATCCACAGGACGCCGCCGCTTGCGGCAAGCGCGGTAATCCGGTCATAGGGCAGATTTTCTCTGGTTGTGAAGGTGCGCCAGGTCTCCCGCTGCCTGTCCAGACGAACCAGTCCCTGTTCCGTACCGAACCAGACATATTTTTCTTCCGGGAGAATGACGTTGACCCGGTCACTGTACATGCCGCTGATCAGTTCGGCTTCAAAGACACGCCAGGTATTATTTTCCAAATCCCAGCGGCTGACACCCCCTCCCTTCCCGGAAGGTTCCACTCCTCCGATCCACATGGCGTCGCCGTCCCAGGCCATGGCTCTTACTTCATTAACGTAGGGACCGAAGGGCAGCAAATACATCCACTCAGTGCGGGGATTGGCTTCCGCTCCTCCCAAGCCGTCGACGGCAAGCCAGAGATGATTGAATTCGTCCGCGGCCCAGTCGGAAACGGGAAAACGCCTCAGAGAACTGTCCTGCAGATACCCCTCCGGTAAAAACTGGTAATCGCCCTCTACAAACAGTTCCGGCAGCTCCTGCTTTTGCTTCAGGCTTCCCTGCCAGATGACCTGATCCGCCTCAGCTGCATCGGCACTGCTTCTCCAGAAAGGACCGCCCTGCCGCTGCCCGCTGAATATTTCACCTTCACTTTCAAGCCATATCTCACTCATCCCCACCCCGATGGAGGTAACGATACTGGAACCGATCTCATCCCCGGGTATATTGCGCCACTGCTCACTGGCAGGCAGATAATAACTCACTCCCGCCGGAGTGGCACACCAGAGAATTGAGGAAAAGGTGTCGTACGCCATGGTGATGACCCGGCCGTCAGCCAGTCCGTCGCTTTCCGTAAAAGGATATCCCCATTCTTTCCTGAGATAATCGTAGCGGGAAATACCCCGGTCCGTGCCGAAATAGACGTACGTTGGACCGAAAACGACGCTGGTGGCGAACCGCAGTACCGGATAACTCACCCAGTCACCGGGCCTGTAATCCACCTCTCGACGAGGCAGGTCCTGAGTGAATGCTGTACCGTACATAGTCAGAAGGATGAATAGAGCGGCTGCTTTTTTCATCATGCCATTCCCCGCAGGATAAAAGGTCCTTTATGAATAATACTCAGGCAGTACAGCCTTCCTGTCACTTTTTATGATAGAATCCTATTTGATCGAAGGGACAGGCGATGCTGGTGGCGATATTGACGAGGTGGGCCGCAACTCGTTTGAGATAGCGTGAATAGAGCACATTGACGATGGTGCGCCGGGTTGATCTGTCGGTTTGTTTGGCCGCGTACTGATATATATAGCTATTGAGATCTTTTTTAGTCTTCTCAAGCTGTGTGATGATATGGTTGGCCAGATCCGCATCCGCATCGATAAAAGCCTTCCCCACCCGATGAAACGCCGAACCGATGAATTTTGAGGCTTTAATGAGGAGCGCGTCAATGCTGATGGTCTCTCCCGATCCGTAAAGATCGATAAGCTCGTAAATATTCTTGGAATAATCTCCGATACGTTCTATGTAAATGACAATGGAGGTCAATACCAGGGAAGCGACGACATCCTGCTTCGGGTTTGCCGAGAGGTGTTCCAGTATCTTGCGACGAATCTTCTTTTCCCGGCTGTTGAGATCCTGATCCAGTTCGTAAATTTCAAATCCCGCCTTGCTGTTTTTCTCGAAGGCCTGCACCGCTTTCTGATAGAGCGAGGCGGCCCGGTCCAGCATTTCCTGTGTATCCTCCATGGACTGGTGCACCAGGTCTTCCTTCTTCAGAAGTGAGAACAGTTCTTTGAACATAATTAAAAACCTCCTTGGATGAGAAATATCGCCAGCAACGGTATAACAAAGAAAAGAAAGATGATAAAAATAGGAGCCATTACTCTGTGTTGGGCCATAAAGACTCCAAACTTCTTGGCCAATGAAATTGGCACAATCCGAAAGGGGAAGATCAACACCGTGCCGGCGACGTTGAAGGTGAGATGGGCAAAGGCCACGGTCAGGGCGGCCGGGCTCTTGGTGACCAGTGACGCTAAAATCGCAGTGACCGTCGTGCCGATATTGGTGCCCAGCACATAGGGAAAAATCTGTTCCACCGTGAGAATGCCCGCTCCTACGATCGGAACGATGAGCGATGTCGTGGCCGAACTGCTCTGGATAATCGCGGTGATGCTGAGGCCCAGCAACAGACTGGGCAACGGCGAGCTGAACAGATAGCGGTGCAGCAGGTTCTCCACTTTGCCGATGATGAGTTTCCTCATCAGGGTGACCATGAACCTGAGTGCCAGAAAGAGAAGCAGCAGCGCCATGAACAGCAGGAAAATAGCGCCGGCCCAGGAGGGCGAAAGTACTATTTTGTTTAACAGGATGCAAAGCTGTTTCGCCACCGGCTGTACGATCGCTTTCAGGGGACTCATAAAGGTAAAGCCGCCTACATGTTCGAACATGCCGGCGAGAGCGACAGCCGTTTTCTCGATGAAATGAGTCAGCACCTCCAGGGGCAGGAAAATGATCACACAGAGCACATTGAAGAAATCATGCACAATAGCTCCTGAGAGAGCCCGGGAAAACTCCTGTCTCCGTCCGATGTGGCCCATCGAAACAATGGCGTTTGTGATGGTTGTCCCGATATTGGCACCCATTACTATCGGAATGGCGTGGCTGATAGAGAGCGCCCCCCCGGCCACCAATCCGACCAGGATGGAAGTGACACTGGAGGAACTTTGCACCAGTCCGGTAGCCATCATGCCGATGAAAAGCCCCACAATCGGTCTGGATGTGCTGCTCATCAAGCTGTTGGCGAATCCTTTGCCGAAGAGCTTGAAGGCCTCGCTCATCATTTCAATGCTGACAAAGAACAGGTAAAGGAAAAACAGGAAAAAAATCACGTCCAGGATCGGATAGCGGTTTCTCTTCTGTTCCATCGAATCTCCAGTGTGGATAGAGGTAGAATAGTCGATTCCAAGATAAAGAAAATAAGAACTCCTTTCAAGTAAAATAGTATTCTTTTTATAACCGGAAAAGGAAATATTGACTTTTATCTGGATGATGCCTAATTTATCAAAGGAATATAATGAGGTATACCATGAAAGTGCGAAAAATATTCTGCGGCATCCTGTTCTGTATCATTATCCTGATCAGCGGCTGCGGTAAGGATTTGAGTCTGAACAATGGATCTGATTCCGGGCAGCCCCGCGGCAGTCTGGTATCATCTCAGCAGATCCTGGACATCAGCCCCGCTACGTTAAAGGGGTTGCTGGCCGGCGCCGGTCTGGATACTCTGCCGGTACCCCAATTCGGCGTCAAAGCATACGCGATCCAATACAGCAGCATCGATCCCCACGGTCGGGCGGTAACGGCTTCAGCCGCCCTCATGGTGCCTCAAACCAAGGCTGCCTTTCCTCTCCTCAGTCTGCAGCACGGCACCGTCACTCATCGGGATCAGGTGGCCTCCCGCGGCCCCCTGAATTCGGCGGAAGGATCCCTTGCGCTGGTGACCGCCTCACTGGGCTATCTCACCTGCGTGCCTGACTATCTGGGACTGGGAGACTCCCAGATGATTCACCCCTATCACCACGCGGCCAGCTCCGCCTCCGCGGTCATCGACTGCATCAGGGCCGTCCGCGCCTACTGTCTTCAGGAAGGAGTGGATCTTGACGCGCAGCTTTTCCTGGCCGGCTATTCGGAAGGCGGCTATGTGACCATGGCAGCCCAGCGTGAAATGGAAAAAAGTTATCCGGAGGAATTCACCATTACGGCCTGCGCACCTATGGCCGGGGCCTTTGACCTGCGTTCCACCGCCCGGGGAATTTTGCAGCAGCAGACGTACGGCTCGACCATCTACCTGGCTTTCATTCTGGTGGCCTACAACGATGTGTACGGGTGGAATCGACTGGACGAAATGTTTCGCCCGCCCTATGCCGGAGAGGTGGAGGATCTCTTTGACGGATCGCATTACTACAGCGAGATTCAGGCCAGCCTGCCCGACAGAATAGACAGCCTGCTGACCGCTGTCTTCATTGACGAAGTGATCAACGCAAGCAATCCTGAGGTGGAGACGGCGCTTTCGGAAAACACCCTGCTGAACTGGACTCCCAAGGCGCCCCTGCGTCTCTATCACGGCGATGCGGATCAGACCGTATTCTATCAGAACAGCCTCACCGCCCGGGACAGTCTGGCCGGCGCTGAACTCGTGACGATTCCGGGGGGAACCCATACGAGCGCGGCCATTCCCGCCTTTGTCGGTGCCTTGACCTGGTTTGAGACGTTCAGATAGAACGGTGCGGCCCGCCCGCTCTGGGTGTCGCATCCCCAGAAGCTTCCAATTGGTGAGGATTGAAATTCCTGTACATTGGATGGAGGTCAGCGGTCCCGGTAATCCGGATTTAGCTTTCGGGGAACCGGTGCGGGGACTTCCTGCTGCCGGCGCTATAGCAGAGAGTGCCGTTGGAATCGTTGGTATGGGTGACAGTCAAACCCGCGATTCAGTTTGGAATCATGTTTCTGATCGGATGTAGCGGTCTCTCTAATGCTCACCGTGAAAAAACTGCGGCAGAGTGCTGCATAAGTGACTCTGCCGCAGTCTATACAGAAACCGGGCGTCACAGACGTGACGCCCGTTATTATTGTACCCAGCAAAGGACCGCATTTTTTGCCCTTGGTCATTGCCGCTCATTCAGGACGATCTTCAGAGAATCAGATGCGTAGAGAAACCTGTCGCCGATGTTGCGGACGGAAGCCGTACCCGCGTCGATATGTTCAAACAGCCTCCGTACTCTCCTGAGACGAGAGGCGGGGGCCATCGGCTTGGAATGAGCCGGACAGACCCAGGTGAACTCGTCGGCTAACCGGTCAAGGATCATTGCCGTTTCCCTGTATCGTACGAGATTGGATTCAGCAAGGTGCCCGAAGAGCGCCCCTTCGTAAAAAATATCTCCTGAAAAAACGACTCCGGCTTTCCGATCCAGCAGACAGAGATCATCCGCTGAATGTCCGGGTGTAAAAAGAATCTCGAGGATTCTTTTTCCCAGGTCTATGTAGTCTCCGGACCGGATATACCGGGTTATTTGGTAGGGCCGCACCATATACGAAGAGGCTGATGAATCCGGACCGGTCATGTAGGCGTCCCGATAGAACGCTTCGAATGCAGAGTGGCTGAGACCGCGCCTGTTCCGAACCATCTCCGGCAAATCCGGCCCCAGAATATTGGCGAAATGATAATTACCGCCGATATGGTCATAGTGGGAGTGGGAGTTCAGCACCATGATCGGCAGGCTGGTCAGTTGTTCGGCCGCTTCCTGAATATTCCCGATCCCCAGCCCGGTATCGAACAGCAGCGCCTTTCCCTCCCCAGCCAGGAGGTAACAGGTTACCGTTTCGATACTCGATGTTTCCGTGATGGCCCAGGTCTTCTCGTAGATGCGCTCCAGCCGGAATGGTCCGATTGTCACCGGCAGCTCAGAGGCTTTAAGAAGCGGTTTTCTGTAACCGCGGCCGCAGGAAATCAGGAGAGCCGCTGTGAATATGGTGAGAACAGATATGACAGCCGTGAATAGCCGGCGCGGGTTACCAACAATCCTATTCATACCAAAGACTCCAGATAAAATCACACCTGCCCTGCCTGGAGCCGTCTACCAGGCAAATTCACCTCCTTCAACACTCCAGTCGAGTCCGAAAAAACCGGCAGCCAGCAGACCGGCGGCGTCACCCTGTTCCACCCGGGAATCAACAATGACGACGTCAGGCAGGGCGTATCCCGAAAAAAGGTAGGGCCGGGTGTTGCTCAGTCTCATCCCCCGAATGCCGGTGCCGGCCACTGCCGCTACCGAAGCCGTTTCACTGTCCGGTCTGGGGCGGATAAAGAGGCAGGCGAGATCGTCTCCCCGGAAAGTTTTCCCTCCCAGAGTAACGGTGCCGGGGGAGACCTGCAGGGGAGAAAGGCCCAGCAGAGCCCGCCAGGCCCGGTTGCTGCGGCTGTTGCCGTAGAGAATCACATTGTTGTCGGGATAGGCCGCCGGTCTGAATTCTTTATCGGAAATGACCTCCACGCTGCCGTTGCCCTGGTACCAGAAACACTCCGCGTCGAACCTGGCCTTGGCGAAGGCCCATTCATTTTCCTCCCGGCTGCCGGTGCTGCCATAGACGAAGATCACCCTGTTGCGGAATCCATCCTTGAAGGTTCCGTAACGGCGCGGCCCTTTCCGGAGCGGTGATGGCGGGCCACCCTGATGCCAGCCCTCAAGCCCTCTCTCCAGCCAGATCTGTTCCGGCGGGGAAGCCACGACAACTTTACTGGAATCCAAATTGATGATCACCGTATCAGCCCGCATCAGGGGTGATCGCTCCAGGGCCAGGAGCGCCACATTCTCCGTTGTGCCTTCGAAGAGCCCCAGGGATGGGTCCAGTCGGACAGAAACGGAGGAAGGAATACACTGGCGCTGCTGCTCCCCGATGGTCACCCATTGACAGGAAGCGGAGATGCCGGGGGAAGGAGTGGTGAAATCGACCTGGCGGATCTCCTCCGGTGCCGGGCGACGGTGCCGGGCGAAGAAATCGAAAAGCGGGGCCCAATCCAGACAGTCTGCCCCGTCCTCCAGGGATGTGTCCCACCAGTGCCCCGCTCCCGGTTCCTCGTGATAGCGGAAATCCTCGTGAAACTCTTTCAGCTCCCGCACCATGTGTCGCGCCTGCTCCACCGGAACGGACTCGTCCTTTTCCCCGTGAATGATATAGACACCAAACTGGCGATAGTTATCCTTGAACGCTAAGGTATTGCTGGCCAGGGCGGCCCGGTTGATCAGCTCCTCCTGCCTGGACACACTGCTGTCTTCCTGACGGGGAGCGTAGGAAGAGAAACTGATCCAGCCGGCGCTGGGGCCGATGGCGGCCCACCGGTCCGGATAGAGGGCGCCCAGCTGCCAGGCACCGTGTCCGCCCATGGAATGTCCTGTCAGGTAGACGCGGGAAGGATCATAGGAATAGCGGGACGTGACATCCCGCAGTACTTCCAGGGCATCCTGTCTGCCCCAGTCCTCCCAATCGTATCCGAAAGGCCTGCGGTTGGTGGGAGCAATGATATCGGCCCAGGATTTTGGCTCATAGGATCCCGCCTGATTCGCCGCCTTGACGCCGGCCCCGTGCACCGAAAGCACCAGAGCCGGAGGTGTTTTGGAAGACGATCCTCGGGCCGGATTCACGGCATAGTACTGCACACTGCCGTCGATGGAGCTGATGAAGGTACGCGTGTGATTCCGGTCCGGACGTTTCACCTCGAGGAAAAGCTCCGTACGGGCCAATTCTTTCTTCCCCTCCCGCAGAATCACTTGAATCCCTTTCTTTCCCTCTTCCCGGCACTCCGAGGGATGGATGGTAAATCGTACTTTGCGCACGCTGCGGGGCTGAAGCGGGCCCGCCGGCGCCGCCGTCTCTTTCATCCCCTCGCCCTGGCAGAAGATGGTTCCATCCCGAAGCGGCTTCCCCCCACTGTTGATAAGAAGAACGGCTCCATTGATTTCGCCGGATTCACCGAGAATCACATCGGGCAGGGTGACATCCCTGCTGCTGAAATAGACCTCTTTTGGAGGATCGAACCACTCCACTTTCAGCCTTCCCCGGGAACAGCGGAAAAAGAACCTGTTTTCTCCTATCTTAAGGCGTACCGGCAGCTCCACAAAATCGAAGCGCGGCTCCCAGGAGGCGTACTGATCCTTCACATCATACTTGCTGCCTACCCGGACCACCCCGTTGGCGAAGAACCGAACCGCCCCTCGTACTCTCATGATAATGGTCCGCTTTGATTGACTCTCGATAGTGAAAAAAGCGTAGCCGTTCCGGAATGGCCTGCCTGCAAACCAGCCGCTGGAATCTGCCGCCTCTTTTTCCCAGGCATAGGTTGATCCATCCCGGGATATAAAGGAATCGCCGGCGACCGGGAATTTTTGTTTGATGATATATTCCACCTCGATCTCATCGATGGCCCAGACAGTTCTGCCGGCTGAGCGGGGCAGGGAGATAGCCAGGCAGCCACCCATTCTCTGCTGAGCAAAAGTCGGTACAGACAGGCCGAAAATAACCGCCGGGATAATCCATGCTTTTCTCATCTTTTATATACTCCTCTTTTCCAGGTTGGGACCGGTGTCAGGCATGAGGATGTCCGTGTATCCTATGTCACCGGGATTTAATTTTCAGCCGGATCCGTAGAATCGATCACTATCCGCAGGCTGGACAGCCTCAGGATTCGTACGCCGGGCAATACATGAAATTCCCGTTGAAATGTCCCCCGGCGGGATAGCGTCAACAATAACAATATGATCTTCAGGTGATGATATCACCCAGACGGATACTTCCCTTTTGCCGGATTGAAAGTGACCGCACCGAACCGGCTCCAAAAACCGATTCCATCAGCGTACTGTACGACCGCACCTGCTTTTCAGGCAGAAATACCTGAATGGTGCCGGCAAAACCGCCGCCGTGCACCCGGCAGGCACCCTCTCCGCTCTCCTTGATAAAATTTTCACTGAGAGCCAGGGCCAAGGCCACTCCCTGTTCGGACGGATCAGCGGCGGGATAACAATTCTGCAGCCACTTGTAGGAGGATTCGCCCGACTCCCGCACCAGGGCCAGGAAAGAAGTGAAATCTTTTCGCTGCAGCGCCCGCACCTGTTTCTCCACCCGTTCATTTTCCTGGAGAAAATGGATGGCCCGTAATACAGCTCTGTCACCCGTTTGCATCCGCAAATCCGGCAGGTTGGCGAGGAGATCGAATGCAGCCACATCCCGCATTTCTCTGCCCCCCAGAGCCTTGGCAACAGCCCGCATCTCCCGGGGTATGGCGGCGTAATCTTCGGTCAGATCCGCGTGATCACCGCCCGTGTCCACTACCAGAAGCCGATATCCCTGCTTTGTTATATCAAAATCAACCCGCTTCACCAGCGGATTTTCAGCGTCCTTGAAATCGATGGTGACAATCCCGCCCACGGCGCAGGTCGTCTGATCCATTAAACCGCAGGGCTTGCCGAAGTACCCGTTCTCGGCCAGCTGCCCTGCCTTGGCCAGTTCCAGCGGCTTTATGCGGCCGTTATTGAAGAGATGGTTAAAAATAGTGCCGACGAGCACTTCGAAAGAGGCCGAAGAGCTCAGTCCTGAACCGACCATCACCTCGCTGTCCACCCAGGCCCGGAATCCCCCTGCCTGATACCCCAGTTCCCGCAGCCGGAAAGCGATCCCCCTGATAAGAGCCGCACTCGTCCCCCTTTCTTTCTTAATCGGCGAAAGTGAACGCAGGTTCAGGGTTATGGGTTTCTTGTACCCGCTGGAGAAGAGGATAATCGTATCATCTCCGGATGGGGAAGCCGCGGCCAGCGCGTCCAAATTGACCGCCGCGGCCAGGACCCGCCCCCGGTTATGATCCGTGTGGTTCCCTCCGATTTCACTGCGTCCGGGAGTACTGTAGAGGCTGATCTCATCAGCTCCGAATGCTTCACGGAAATTCCGGATCAGCGTCTCGTATCGTTCTTTCTGACGGGCTACCGTATCTTTTCCCGTCCCATAGAGCTCCGCCAGTATCGGCGTTGCCTTCTGGATGTTGATTGCTTCGATCAGTTTCTCCGTCTTCATATGCTCCTACCAAAAAATAATGTATAAAATGATTACCAGTACGATGACCAGTCCGCCCAACCGCCTCACCATCGGCGCCGTTTTCATATCGAAATCCTTACGCTCGGGCAGGACCGCCGGTTTATCCAGCGGCTTGCGCCAGGTGATCAGGGCCATGACGATGACGATAATGATAAACGTGATTGCCATCCGGTTTAAAAAGGCGATCGGGGTCACCGTAAGCCCGGCATTCTCAAAGAAAGGCAGGGTGCCGAAGAAAACGAGCAACAGGCCGTAGATAATCGGATTAAGTACCAGAGCGGCCACGCCGGCCTGTTTGGGAGCCCGCTTTACCACGAATCCGAAGACAAAGGCCGCCAGAATTCCAGGTGATATGAATCCCTGGAACTCCTGAATATAGGTAAAGATGCCTTTGAGTGAAGGACTGCTCAGCAAAGGAGCGATAAGACAGCCCATCACCAGGAAGACCAGGGTGGAAAGGCGCCCCGTCCAGATAGTCGTCTTGGGTGACGGCTTTTTATCGACGAAACGCTGATAAAGATCCATGGTGAAAATGGTGGAGGCGGAATTAAGCATCGAAGCCAAGGAGCTGATCACGGCGCCGCCGATGGCCGCGAAGATAAATCCCTTGAGGCCCACCGGGATGATATTGCGGATAATCAGCGGGAAAGCCGCGTCCGTCGTGGATCCCGAAAGTTCCTTGGTAAACAGCTGCCAGGCCATGATGCCGGGCAATACGATGATGAAGGGCGTGAGCAGTTTCAGAAAAGACGCGAAGATGACACCCATCTGGCCCTCACGCAGACTCTTGGCCGCCAGGGTTCTCTGGGTTATAAACTGATTGACGCTCCAATAATAGAAATTGGGAATCCAGAGTCCGAAGACCAGGGCCGTCCAGGGGAGCACCGGATGATCAGCCGGTAAAATCATATGCAGTTTATCCGAACTGGTCTGGAAAAAATGGACAGCTCCCCCCACTTTGCCGAATCCAATAATCAGCGTCAGGAGCCCCCCGATAAGAAGGCTGGATCCCAGAAAAAGGTCGGCCCAGGCCACCGCTTTGAGTCCGCCCCAAATAGTATAGATCGCGGCGATAATCCCCACCAGCCAGACCGCCCTAGTCATGGTTATCGCAATCCCGAACGGTTTCGTCCCTTCGAAAAGGGTGGTTATGGTCAACCCGCCGGAGTAGAGGACTGACGACACCAGCACAAACACGTAGATGATCATGGTATAGAAAGCCATGAGGTTGCGGGCCGTGGGCGAATAACGGTATTCCAGGAATTCCGGAAACGTATAGATCCCGGCTCGCAGGAAGGCCGGCAATAGGAAAATGGCTACGATGACCATGGTCACTGCTGCCATCCATTCATAACTGGCAATAGCCAGGCCGGCCGATCCGGCCCCCTGCCCCGACATGCCCACGAACTGCTCCGTGGAAATATTGGCTGCTATCATGGACAGCCCGATTATCGGCCAAATAAGCCCCCGGCTGGCCAGAAAGTAGTCTTCGCCGGTTTTTTCCCTGCGGCTCTTGTACATGCTGAATCCCACGACGACCACGAAGAAAGCCACAAAGAGGACCAGATCAAGCGAAGTAAATTCCATGGTCACTCCTCCTCGAAAATATGTTCCTTGTATGAAAAATACTCTGATGCCGATACCCTTGTCAATATAGTAATCCCGGATAGTTAATTCAAGCTGAGAATGTCGCTGTATTACGCCCTATTTCAGGCTGGGAAGAGCGAGCAAGGTACAATCTTTGCATGCGGATATATGCGGATTGCTGCACTGCTGATTTAATGCGTTATGAAAGGAAACCATCTGAAATTGCGGCGGAATGAAATGAAAACTGCCCCATTATCTGGTAAGAAGATATCCCCGGTGCTCTTTTTAACACTGACAATGCTTCTTCTCCCTGGCCGGGCTGCCCTCCTGGCCCAGGAGATCGCGGTGACCGGCAGCTGGTATCTGACCATCGATGTCAGTTATCTCTTAGGAGGCGCGGGCAGTGATTTTGCCTCCACTTATGAAAGTCTCACTGATCAAGTTGAAGGGGGAATAAAGGGAAAGAAGGTATTTGACTGGCAGGTAGAAATCAGCCTTATTCCCGGTGCCAACTGGCACCCCGATTTTGTCCTCTCGGCACAGCGAACCAGCGACGGCATAGGATCAGGCACCATCAGCGGCGGCACCAGTTACCAGGAGGTGACTGAAACCAGCAGTATCTTCTTTCAGGGCGGCAAGAACAGAAAAAATATTACTATCCAGTATCAGCTTTCCGGCTTTTCAACAAAAGTACCCACCGGCACCTACACCACGACCGTGGTATATATGGTGACCGCCATCTAATCCCGATATTCTCAACAGGACCGGCCCCTTCTGTCAGGATGTTCCCATCCGCAGCACTTTCGCTCCCCGCGTACCGCCTTTCTTCAAATCCACCAGAGCCCGGTTGGCTTCTTCCAGGGGATAGAGCTCGACCTCCGGATGGAGCGGCACCCGGGCCGCCAGTTCCAGAAATTCGGCAATATCCCGGGGAGCCACGTTTGCGACACTCTTTATCTCCTTCTCCATCCAGAGATGGGTGGGATAGTCGAGTTCCATAAGCGTGCTCCGGTCAACCGTTTCCTTTCGGATGGCGTTGATCACCAGCCTGCCGCCCGGAGTAAGATTCCGCAGCGCTTCCAGCACCGGTTTCCATACCGGAGTCGTATCGATGATGGCCTGCAATTTTTGGGGCGCTTCCGCCTCCGTCTCACCGGCCCAAACCGCCCCCAGCTCAAGAGCGAATTGCCGCTCCCGTTCGCTGCGGGCAAACACATATACGTCCGTGTCCGGGAACTTCTTTTTCACCATCTTGAGGACAAGATGTCCGGAAGCGCCGAATCCCGTCAGACCGAGAGGCTGACCATTATCAAGTCCCGTGAGTCTCAAAGAGCGGTACCCGATGGCCCCGGCGCAGAGCAGCGGGGCCGCTTCTTCGTCTGTGAATATATCGGGAATCGGAAAGGCGGAACTCTCGGGCACAATCATGTATTCAGCATAGCCGCCGTTTGCATCCCGGCCGGTGGCCTTGAACTCCGGGCAGAGGTTTTCCTCGCCCCTGCGGCAGAATTCACAATGACCGCACCAGGAATAGACCCATCCCACTCCCACGCGTTTCCCCCTGCAGGAAGGATCGACTCCCTCGCCGGTTTCGACGATCCGGCCTACAACCTGATGCCCGGGAATGACCGGGAAAAAAGGCGGTAGTGTGCGCCCCTCAATCTCATCCAGTTCGGTATGGCAGACACCGCAGACCGAAACGCGCAGCAGCACCTCGCCCCGGCCCGGCCCGGGACGGGTTACCTCGGCCTGCCGCAAGGGAACGGTATCTTTGCTCATATCCGTGATCCGGTCGAGCAGCATCGCCTTCATAGTCTACCAGCCTCCATCTGGATGATTTCGTCAGTCCGCTATCCTCCGGACAGTGATTCTTCTATGGACTACCGCCGGTCCATTCCACCGGAGAAAAGATGAACGCTTCACTTCTGATTAAAAAAACTTCTATCGATGGAAATACCCAGCCATCTTTCCAGATCGCCGAGGATCTCTTCCATCTGTTCTCCCTTAAAGCTGTTGATCCTGATTCTGTGATTTCCCTCCTCCAGTATCACCTTCAAGGCGTCAGTTTTTCCTTCCAGCATCACCTGGGGCGCCGCCCAGGGATCATTGCCGCCGTAAAGGAATATCATGCGGTCGCCATGTTCCTTGATCCACGCGTCGATGTCGCGCATGCGGTCGGGATAAAAGGTCAGATCGGTGTTCTGGGGAGCAAAGGCCCAGTTGGGATAACTGTCGCCGCTGAGCAGATCCGCCACGTTCTTCTTGACATAGCCGTAGTATCCCAGCTCCGTGTGAAACTGATACATGGAAGGAGCGTTCAGGGAAGGATCCGCATAGGAATACAGAGAGACAACCCTGCGAAGGTGGTTGAAAAGCTCTTCCGGCGTGGCTCCCGGACCGGGAACGGTCATGGGATCGATGTGGTGGTACTGCCAGAAACTGAAGGTGTACTCGAGTACGCAGTATTCCAGACATTTCTCCAAGCCCAGGGAGAAGCGCACCTTGTTCTTCCAGGCCCAGTCGCGAAAGAGGGGCAGGATGGCATCCTTGTTTTCCAGCACCAATCGCTGGAACTGTATCAATTTGCCGCGCTCTTTCTTTGTCCCCACCTTGTCGAAAAATTCGTCGATACGTTTATCCTGCAGGGAAAAATTCAAGGGAGCGACATAGGCTACCGTCACATCCACATCCTCGGGATAAAAACGGCGAAAAAAGATGGATGTCTGTCCTCCCTTGCTGGTTCCGGAGGCGATCCATTTCCCGGGATAGATCTTCTTGAAGAGGGTGACGATGCGGTGGTGATCCGCGGCCGCCTGCTTGATATTGAGGTAGCGCCAGTCCATGCTGTCCGGGACGGATTCACCGAAGAAACGGTGTTCCACCTGTATCTGGTTGCACTGGAGAATACGGCTGAGCTCCTTGGTGCGGTTCCTGCTGGCATTGTACCCTTCCGTTTCCAGCAGCACCGGTTTATCGAAACCGACATGGGAAATGTAGATGCGCTGCCGGAACTGAGTGCTGTCCGGCCGGGAATGATCCAGAGGCTGGGACAGACGAATCTCATAGGCCTCGGTGAAATGATCCCGGGATTGGATCTTCTTCACCCAGACATCCGGCAGACTGAGCAGTTTTGCTCCCAGGCTGTTTTCCGTGTTCTGGGCCAAAAGACTCGAAAACAGCACCAGGACAAAAATAGTGACGAGAAAACGCGTTCTTGTTTTCATGATGATCGCTCCACTTTTGGGAATACTGTGATTGGATTCATTTTCCGCCTGTCCGGCGGATAATTCGCCGCGTATCTGATAATTTCCTGTTACTCTTTATGGATATTCTCCTGTTAATGCGGATATAGCTCAGGACCGGAAAATGTAATCCTAAATTTCAGAGCCGGGAGCTCCGGGAATCGAGGATCTCCCTGAGGCGGGCCACCTCTTCCCGCCCAGTCTCTCGATATTCTTCTTCCGCCATGGTGGATTGGCCGCGGAAACCGACATCCGGCCGATCCGATGGAGATCCGCCCGCAACTATCCCTGAGAAGGAGCCGTGCAGCTCCCGGCAGCCGCTTCGTTCCAGCAGAAGGAGGACCGTATCGGATCTGATCCCGGCCGCGGCTACGATACCCAGCCGTCCCTCGGATCTGCTGATCAGTCGTTTGATCAATGAAGCGCCTTCCAGAGCCGTCCGCGCCTGCCCCGAGGTGAGAATTCTGCTTACGCCGAGGTCGAGGCAGGCTGCAAGCGCCTCATCGGCATCGGGAGTCAGATCGAAGGCGCGATGAAAAACGACCTCCGCCCCCTTTGCTGCTTTACACAAACACCGGCAGGCGGAGACATCCACGCGGCTGTTGCTGTCCAATACTCCACAGGCCACTCCCCGAGCGCCGGCTTCCAGTGCCAATTGTATATCCCGCTCCATCACGTCCAACTCCCGTCTGCTATAGCAAAAGCCTCCGGGGCGGGGACGGATCATGACGATTATTGGGATAGGAATCGCGGCTCGCGCCGCTGCGATAAGGCCCAGGGAAGGGGTGAGCCCGCCTTCAGAAAGGGCGGTATTCAGTTCCACCCGGTCGGCACCGCCCTCCCGGGCCGCCAGACAATCTGACAGAGATGCGGCACAGACTTCCAGAATAAGCTGGTGCGGCGGCGGTAAAGGATGAGCGGACTGTTTCGTCATGACAGACGCACCCCGTTTCCCTCTGATTCAGAATTGGAATGAACGCGGAACGGCGCCTCCCGGAAAAACTCATCCACCACGGAATTGAATCCATACGCCAGAGGCGTGGCCCGCGCCAGGTCCCGGGAAAACCATTTCAATCGCTGCCCTTCCTGAAGATCGATGGCCCCGATTTCCAGATCAATTCTCTTCCAGAAAGTGTGCTCGATCCTGTCACTGAAATCATAGATCTTAAAGAGATGGATATCGTTGAGAACGATTCCCATCTCTTCCCGTATTTCTCTGCGAATGCACTCCTGTTCCGATTCTCCTTCCTCCAGGTGTCCCCCGGGGACATCCCACATATCGGGATAGGGGATTTCCGCTTTGTTGTCCCGTAAAAGGAGGAGGATTTCATCATTATTGCTGAGCATCAGGATACTGCAGCCTTGGCGTTTCATATCTTTAAGGTAAAAACGCCGGGGGAAAATGACAAGAGGAAAAGCGCCCGTCCTCCCGTGTTTTGGAGGACGGGCAGATTAATAATGATACCGGTCAGTTTCTCTGATTGGAGAAATTGTACTCTTTAGGAGGCTCTACGCCCAGCAGGTATTTCACGAAATAATCCCAGCGCCGCCGGGTCATGTAATTGTTATAACGGTAGCCGTGCCTGCTGTTGGGGAAGAGCAGCAGATCAAAGTCCTTGTTCGCCTTGATCAGCTCCTGGACGACCAGCAGGGTGTTGTAGGGCGGTACATTATTATCCATCATGCCGTGAGCCAGGAGCAGTTTTCCTTTGAGATTTTTGGCAAGCAACTGGTTAGCCTGGTTATCGTAGTTGGTGGTGCCGTCCGCGTTCTTCTCGAGCAGTCCCTGCCATTTCTCTCCCCAAGGGGCCTCGTAGTTCCTGTTGTCGTGGTTACCCGATTCGGAAACCGCCACCTTGAAAAAGTCAGGGTAGCGCATAATGGCGTCCGCTGATGCATATCCGCCGCCGGAATGACCATAAATCCCCACCCGATCGATATCGATCCAGCTGTATTTATCGGCTAGCTGCTTCATCACCGCGATCTGATCGGGAAGGGTATTGTCACCCATATTTCCATAGTAGACATCATGGAACGATTTGGACCGGTCGGGGGTGCCCATACCGTTTATCGCCACCACAATGAATCCAAGTTCCGCCAGGGCCTGTCTGCTGCTCCCGACGCTGAAGGCGAAGCTGCCCACACTGCCCGACTGGGGTCCCGGATAGATATTGTTGATGATGGGATATTTTTTGGTGGGATCAAAATTGCTGGGTTTGTTTAAAATACCGTAAACATTCGTTTTTCCGTCTCTGCCGATACCCTTGATCAGCTCCGGGGCCATCCAGCCCGATGCCTTCAGCCGGGTGATGTCTTCTTTCGCAAGTTTGGCGATGATTTTCCCATCCAGGTTGCGCAGGACAGTGACAGCCGGCTTCTCCACTGAGGAATACGTGTCGATCATGTACTGGCCGTCGGGAGAAAAACCAAGGCGGTGATCCCCCTGTTCCGGTGTCAGGCACTTCAGGCCCTTGCCGTTGAGGCCGATTCTGTAGAAATATTCGTGATAGGGATTGTCCGGTTCCCGGCAGGCGCCGATAAACCAGAGCAGTCCTTTATCATGGTCGATGCGGATGATCCGCTTCATAATCCAGTCACCCTTGGTGATCTGCCGTTTCAGTTTGCCGTTCCTCAGGTCATAGAGATAGAGATGTCCCCAGTTATCCCGCTCGGAAAACCAGAAAAATTCATTGCGGTCGAAAAATACCCGCCAGTTGGGCTCGGAATAGCCCGATTCAAAGTAGGTGGGGGACTCTTCTGTAAACACATCCCGGATCTCGCCGGTTTCCGGGTTCGCGATCCGCAGGGTCACTTTTTTGTGATCTCTGGAGGTGGAAACAAAGGCCAGCTTCGATCCGTCATCGCTCCACTGAGCGTCCAGCAGCTGACCGCCTCTGCCGGCAATGTGGTCGGTAATGGTGGATCGCTGAGCGTCGGGTTCCATCTGCAGCCGGACCACCTTCAGGGGATTCAGGGTGATGATCACCCGCTGCACTCTGAAAATGTACTCATCCCCGGGCAGGGGATACTTCCAGGCTTCCAGTTCGGGATGCCCTACGTTGGTGGTGGCCAGGTACATCTCTTTCACCCCCCGGGCATCCTGCTGAAAGGTGGCGATCCGTTTGGAATCGGGTGACCAAAGCATCACCGGCCTGTCATTTTTAGTCCAGCCGGCGTTATTGGTGGCATACCCGAAATCTTCCGTGCCGTCTTTGGTAAGCTGTACTTCTTCCTTTGTCTCTTTAATTCTCATCCAGAGATTGTAGTCTTTGATGAAAAGTTCCATGGTGCCGTCGGGCGAGTCGGCAGCGGAACCGAAAAATCTCCTCATGGCGGCCATTCTGCCCCCGCTGTCTCCCCTGCCCCCGCGCTCGGACTTTTTCAATTCTCCTGTGTCAAGATTATAGGTATATCCGTTGAAGGAAATACTCGTTTCATCCTCTGAGAAGCTGATCCGTCCCATGGGCAGGTCGGCGGCGTCATAGCTTTTACCGTCCAGTTTGCTCATGGCGGCCGCCAGGGCTTTATGGTCAAACAGTTCCTTGCTGACACCGTCCGCGGGATCGATGATCATGCAGGTATGACCTGCAGCCGTACTGAGATCATACCAAAATTTCCCGCTCTTAAGCCAGCCGCTGCTGACGATACGGTTGTCGATCAGATTATTAAGACCGCGGTCCATAGCCTTCAAGGCTCTGTCGTAGTCTTCGACGGTAAGTGCTTTCTGCTGGGCCGAAGCCGTGAGCAGCGGTATTGCCAGAATAACGGCAATCAGCAACGATGTCTTCTTCATTGATTTCTCCTTTGTTGGGGTTCCTGGATGATTACTGACTGGGATTTGGGTCGCGGTATCAGAATACAAAGTACAAATATACACAGATTAAATAAGGAACGCAACGGTTCAATGGAAGTCCGCTGAAGTATACCGCGGCAGCTTGTATCCGTGCCTCTCATCATGGTATAACGGTTATCGGATCGGCGAATCCCTTGTTCGGATTTTGACCGGAACACTCTGTGGCCGGCATAGATAACAATGAAACGAAGATACCAGGGACCGACAGCGGAGTCCGGGGAGTTTTTTATCTGCTTATTAAAATATGACAGACACACCGCTCATAAGTGTCAGTACCGTCTCGTCCATGCCGCCCAGATTGAATCCGTAGGTTATGGATATATTCAGCGCCGCGAATTCATTAAAAAAGTTGCGGAAGCCGCCGCCGAAGGTCAGATACGCGTCTTCCAGCAGATCATCCCCGGGCACTACTTCATCCTGGTACCATTTGATGGATACATAGGGAATCAGTTTCGATCCTGTCTGGAAATTGTAGCTGCCATACAGGGAAAAACTGAAAATAGCATCGGTGCCCCCCATAAATCCGGGATAGAGTACCAGCTGCGGTTCCGCGCCGATCTGTAAATGCCGGCTCACAAAATATCCATAGGCAAGTTTGAATGAGCCTATCCCGGGCATATCCATTTCGGTACCGACGATCTTGGAATAGAATCCCATGAAACTGACTTCTGAATCCCCACGTTCCACACCGGTGCTTCCCGGCTCACCCGCTCCTGATGGTGTGGACAGCTCTTTCCCGGTTTGCTGTGATTGTTCGGCCATACCGGGAAGCTGAACGAAATCACCGACACCGATGATCACTCCCTTTCTTTGTTCGGTTATCTGGGCGGCACACTTCCCCTGTGCGTATTTGATGATCTTAATTCGTCCGATAGTAATGATCCGGGTTTCCGATGTCTTTCTCAGCACCGGGAGCTCCTCTCCGGGAAGACAGCCGGACGAGCTGTTCATATTGACCAGCACGTAGTTCTTTACCCGTTTGACAATCTCCTGACCGTGAAGCCCGGAAGCTGTCAGCAGGCAGGCGATCGCGACAATCATCTTCAGCGTTTTCATGACAGCCTCCTAAAATATAAATGACAGTCCGGTGAGGATCATGAATAATCCTCCCTCTGAATTCGTGGAGGGACAGAAACCATAGGAGACTGCCGAATTCAGCGCAATGTACTGGGAAAAGAAATTTCTCACCCCGAATCCGAAATTGATGTAGGAATAGTCCGCGAATTCACCGATATC
This sequence comes from uncultured bacterium, assembly GCA_964621645.1. Lineage (GTDB taxonomy): Bacteria > Zhuqueibacterota > QNDG01 > QNDG01 > JAGLOF01 > CAZUMH01. The sequence continues at coordinate 32,848 of CAZUMH010000009.1, read as the reverse complement.
CGGTGAAAAATCCATTTGATAAAACTCTCCGAATATATAAGGGACAGTCCTGGAGGCGGTGGCAAAATTGAAGTTGAAAAAGACCGACCCGCTTACCTGTGTTTCAGTGCCGTCGGCGCCGGTGGTGAAGGTGAGACGGGGTCCCAGGCCGAGCTGCAGGTTGGGAATGATGAAATAGCCGTAACTCACCATCAGTGAACCGTTTCCTCCGGCGCTGTAGCCGCTGCCGCTTACCTGGGAATAGTAAAACAGGAAACGGATTTCCGAGTCCCCCTTTTCCACCTGGGCTTTGGCGCTCACTGCGCAGAGGATAAGGAGCATCGCAGTACATGTTTTTCTCATGGTCATTTCCTCCCATTGAGGATTGATCTGGTCCCGGAGTAATACCTTGCAACAATCCTTTGATAGTAATCGAATCATTTACTATGGCGGTATCATATCAACCGGGCAACGAGCTTATTGCTGTTACCTTTACTTCAGAAGAATCATTTTCCGCGACGCAGTCCTGTTACGGTTTGTGATTCTGCAGAAATACACTCCGCTGGCGACCTGATTCCCAGAATAATCAGTCCCATTCCAGGTAACCATATGGGAGCCTGCTGGTTGATTGGTATCCAGTACCCTAATGACAAGCCGGCCGTCGCTGTCAAGAATATCGATCCTCACGCGTGACGTTGCTGTAATCTCATACCGGATCGCCGTGGAACCGTTGAAGGGATTGGGATAATTGCTATGGAGAATCAAATCATCCGGTAACGCGGCCCGCGGTTCAGGCACTGTTGTCACTTCCGGTTCCCCAAGCCTGTAGACACCATTCCCTTCAGTGCCCGCATACAGGACATTGCCATTGTCGGAAAGAGCGAGCACATTGACCGCAGGTTGTTTCAGACCAGCATTAATGGCAAACCATGTATCTCCGCTGTCACTGGTCGCATAAACTCCCGTAAATGAATCACAGCAGTAGGCAACGGCCGAATTCGTTCGATCGACAGCGATATCTTTAATCTGAGCATTCGGTTCCAGTCCGGCGGCCTGCTGCGACCAGGTAAGGCCGCCGTCCAGACTGCGATACAGGCCATTCCCGCCAATCTGACCCTCTGTTGTAAATCCCGCATACATGAGATCGGGATTCAACGGATGCACTTCCAGGCAGGCTCCACGGGTGTCCGGCAGTCCGGTTCCCATTGGTGTCCAGGTCGCTCCGCCGTTTTCACTCTTGATGAATCCAGCCCGTCTGGTCAGCGCCCAGAGTACTCCTGGATTATCGGAGTGAATATCCAATGCGGTAATTTGAGTCGCCAGCGTATCAGTATTGACAAGCTCGAATTCATGACCGCCATTCTCAGACGTGAAGAATCCCTGCTTCCCTGCGGCATAAGCAATGGTTCCGTCGGACGGCGCGAAGCAGAGGACGGACAGCTCCTCGATCATGGTGCTGATCGCCCATTCTATACCGCCGTTCTCACTGATCAAGATTTTTGGGAAGTCGGCGGCCACGGTCATCAGGTGGTATGGATCGCCTCTGTCAACCGCGAGCCCAACGATCTCATTGAATTTGGCCCACATCTCTGGAGGGGGATAGATCAATCCTTCCCAGCTTCCGCCGCCGTCCGGGCTTATATAGACGCCTGACCGTGATCCCGCATATACCCGGGTTGTACTTCCGGCAGCCATAGCGAGGTGACGAACAAGCGCACCGGTATAGCCTTGAGTAGCCGCCGTCCAGTGCTCACCTCCATCTTCCGAGAGAACGTTGCCGCCGAGATAGTTATTGACGATCACCCGCATGGGATCTTCCGGATCAGCCTGAGCATCGATGGGGAACCCAACGATAAGACCGGGAGGCCCCCAGTCATTCGTTGCGCGGGCATACCGGATCCAGGTTGCACCTTCGTTGTCACTTCGATAGACAGCATGGGGAGTGAATGCATAAACAACATAGGGATCCGCGGGTGAACATTCCACCACGAGAAAATAGTCAGGATTCTCTTCAGCAGCAGGCAAAACCCGGGTCCAGGTCTCCCCGCCGTCTGTGGTCATATATATACCTCCGGTATGCCGTCCTTCATGGTTCGACCACGCTGCATGCCCCGCGGCCGCATACAGTGTGTCGGGGTGCAGAGGATGCATGGCAAGGCTGCCGATATAGAGATCCATTAATCCATTCGATTCATCGAGGACCTGCCAGGTCTGTCCGCCGTCTGTGGATTTCAGAATGCCGACACCGCCTGGATCACCGGCCGCCGTATCTGTATTCGCGGCCTCCCGATCAAAGATTCCGGTCGACACATATAGTGTATCCGGATGTTTTGGGTGAATCCAGCAGTAGCGGGCTAGGTTGTCACCACGCCAGATTTCCGACCAGTTCTCCCCGCCGTCCACAGTCTTGTAGACCAATCCCATCGTCATATCAGTAGTGGGATCAAGCCCGTGCCGCGGAGTATTGTCCGGCGTCCACTCAACACTTCCCCACTCGGCCATGGCATAGACAATATCGGAATTCTTGGGATGAACCGTAAATCCCCTGAATGTCAGACTGTTCAGATCCATCCCGGTATCCTTCCTTTGCCAGCTCTCTCCTCCGTCCGTTGATTTGAACACCTTATATTCTGAATTCTGCATCCCGATCCAGATTGTGGAAGGATTTTGCGGGTCCACCGTGGCACAGAAAACAGGAATCGCACCGGAAAATGTTTCATCCACAATGCCGCTGTTGCTTGGGCGCCAGGTAAGACCCCTGTCTTCGCTGATGTAGAATCCGGAAAAAGCATCAGTCACGTACCAGCGGTCATAATCGTCAAAGCTGTACCGAATATCATACCCCAATCCGCCGATGGGACCGCCGGTAACCTCCCAGGATGCTGTCTCGTAGGCTGGCGTCTGTGCGAACGATCCCATACCCGAACAGGCAATAAGCAGACAAAATATATATGTCAGCTCTTTCATTATCCTCTCCTTTAGAATTCGAGAAAATCTCTGCTCTTTTTCAAGGAATTGTATAAAAAAGAGAGATACATCCCACGACACAGGCAGCGATGTTCGTTGAAACGTCCCATTCTGAGGGACAATCACTGTTCCAGTACTATGCTTTGTGAAGCCATGAGAATATCAGGATCTGTCCAGCTCTTCCAGTCGGCTATTGCCCGGAAGGCTCTTCTGAAATAGAGGGACACATCAATATACACTGTCCCGGTCACTGGACATATGAAACGGTATTCAGACTGATCTTTGCCCAAAGCTGGAAGCCGGTTGTCACTGACAACACGGGTCATGTTCCAATAGGCGCCGGACGGGCTGATCCCTGTCCATCGTTCTTCCAGAATCTTGGCGTACGCTTTTCCCGGCAGGCCGGCGTAATATCCCAGACGTGCATCCCCCAGGCCGCACCAGTCGGGAAGAATTCCACCGCTTACCTGCTGGAGTGTGTCTCCGGCAGCATCAACAGCTGTAATCAGCAGAATGAGGTGACGCAGCGGTGAATCCGTCGGCACATGGTGCCCGGTTCTGTCATTTTCAACGGATACATTCACTATCACTTCATTGCCTTCCACTCTGCCGTCAGCGCTTAGGCTAACCGCGTTTTGTAAAAGATTTTCATCCAGGGCTCCCGGCATCCGGTGGCTGGACAGGGTGTTGGATGCACGGATTAAACCGCCTTTATCGATTCGGGCGAAATGGTCGGCATGCCCTCTGGGCATATGGCAGTCCTGGCAGGTTTTTCCTGTTGCAGGATCACTGTAAGGACTTTCCAGCCATTCTCCAAAGGAATTATAGATAGTCACTCCCCAGAAACTGGCCCGGTGACAGGGGGAGCAATAGGCACTCTCCTTCTGGATAGGAGTGTACGTATCCTCTCCGGGAGCGACATCGTCCAGCGGGCCGGCAAAGAACTGATGTCCCTCGGGCGGCCGCCTGAACCGGAATGAGAGTACTCCCGGCATATTTTCATAGGGCATCCCGGTGGCAGGATTGAGTTTTACATCCCAGACCTTGTGGCAAAAATCACAGCCGATCCCTTCCGCCGCCGTGCCGCTCACCTGGGACGGGTCGATTCCGTATGCATTATCGATCGCCGCGGCGGGCACATGACAGGCGGCGCAATTACCGGCCGTTCCAGGGAAGTCAAGCGTGTACCCCGGTCCGAAATAGGTTTCATCATAGAGCGGTTTGATGGGAAAAGTACCGTAGTCGCGGTTGTATCCATACCTGGTATCCGGGCTTTGATTACCGTACACATCGGTGCCCAGATACATGGTGAGGAACCGGTGATTGTGGGCCGAAAGAGCGTGGGCATCCCCCGCCCAGTCATCGAAGGGAAGCGTGGCGGGATCATTTGCCGACGCGGCGTGACAATTCTCGCAGTTACTGGGATCACCGGCTACTGCGTGAGCGCCGATCCAGGCATAACTGGGATTATCGGTATCGTGATGCTTATGCAGCATGATCACGATGGAGGTATCACCCGGGACGTACCTGGTGCCGCCGCCGATGAAATATCCCGGGAGCCATGCCGTGAGAGCAACTGAATCCGCCACCATCGGCGCATGGAAGTCAAACCTGCCGTTCGCATCGGTGACATCTTCTATGGATGTCGCCTGAATGCTGACAACGGCATTGGCCACAGGGCCGGAATCATCCATAATATAGCCGGCAAGGCGGGTAGCGGCATCCCGGGAGGGAGGGTGAAATACATTGTCGACAGTACGGCAGTAAAAAAGAAGAATGATACCCGACATCAGGAGAATGAGATTCACTGCGGCTCGATTCTTTTGCAGAATCATGATGCCACCTCTATCAATGGCATTTCGATCTTTGCAGTTCAACCTAAAATTATCACATATCAATAAAGAGATTGCTTATACTTTCACTTCGCATTCGGACCTTTCCCTTTTCTTGTTTTGGAATCGAGGATAATTGTATAAACCCCCAAAGCAATCCCGCCGACAAGGAGCGAAATGCCCACTGGCACGTCTGATGCAGTCTTTACCGCATCCCCCATTTTACCCGCCAGACCACGATAGGTCAATAGTCCGCCAAACACGACACTACAAAATACTAAAAATCCCATTATCGGTACAAGAAATTTCATAATAAAAAGCTGTGATTTGCTGAACCACTTCCCGGCTAATCCGTTTTTTTCGCCAAACGCCGCTCCATACTTCGCATTGAGAAAACCGATCACAAACCTGTCGGGAGTTTTTTCTCTGACGGACAAACACCTGGATTCTAAACCGTGTTCGCCGCAGAAAGGTACCAACTGCCAATAGCGATCCCGGAACCAGGCCTCACCGATCAGATTCGCCTCCTTTTGGGTCGCATTCGGGATCACAGCCCTCGCGATGGAGTGAACATGTACACTTAATTGCATGATTTCATATTTTTCGACCGGTTTCATACAACAGACACAAAACTCAGGGAAATCCAGACCGCTCTGATAAATACCGGTGTTCCACTTCTCAATTTTGTTTTCATATTTCCACTTCCAGACCCAATTTTGTTTCGTCAATACGATGGAACCTTGTTTCGGATTTACCATGTATTCATAGCGGGGTGAAAAAGGAGAAGGGTTTTTAAATGTACCACTCATTCCGGTATCATCAGTACTAATGACATGTTTAGGTCTCAAGTTGATAAGCTGGCCGTTGAACAGCTTTGTCTTGGCCTCGCTGAGGGCCTCTTTGATTAAGGGATGTACATGGGTGTGAATATCTGCCATATCGCCTCCAATATATATATTTTTGCAATAAGATCTGATAATTTGCATCTGACCTGTCGGGCGATTGATCTACTTCATAAGCACCATTTTGGTCATCCGGGAAATCCCTTCTCCCTGCAGCCGACAGATATATACGCCGCTGGGATATTGGGAAGCGTCCCAGACCACTCTGCTGGTTCCAGCCGGGAATTGTCCTTTGCCTAATACTTCAACTTCTTTACCGAGTAAGTTATACACGGTCAGAGTGACACGCTGGGCCCGGGGCAGATCGAAGACCAGGGTGGTTGTCGGATTAAAGGGATTGGGATACCCGGCTAAAGTGTACGTTTCAGGAAGCTTTTGTACCGGCCCTACGTCAGTGTATCCGATATTGCGCCAGAACATGATCCCGCCGTTACTGTGGCCCATAAACAAATCCACGTCGCCGTCGGTATCGATATCGACAAACACCGGTGAGATCTGATAATTTCCATCGATACCGTTGTAGGCATCGGTCACTTTTGTAAAAAAAGGTGCAGCAGCCGTTCCCTCATTTCTCCAAAAGGCTATCTGGCCGTCGGTGGAGCCGTAAAAAAGATCCAGGTCCCCATCCTGGTCGATATCGGCAAATGCCGGCTCAATCCTGCTCATAAAAGCCGGATCGAGGTTACAAATACTTGTATCAGGATCGGCCCAAACGGCTGCCTGGGCTGTTCCGGTATTTTCATAGAACCAGAGCTCTCCCTCTCCCGTACCCACGTAAAGATCATAGTCACCGTCGTCATCTATATCACAGAATGCGGGATGAGCATGGCCATCAGGAGTGGTAATGTTGTTGTAGTTACCGATGCTCCCTGACCAGATGGCCCCCGCGACAGAACCGGTATTTTCGTAAAAGGAGATAGAGCCATCAGTGCGGCCCAGAAAGAGATCCTTATCGCCGTCACCGTCGATATCACAGAATGCAGGGGTATTGGCATCCTCAATGTAGTAATTTGTGTAATCGATGCGCCAGGCAGCAGCCTGGGGAGATCCGGTATTTTCACAGAGATAAACACCATAGTAATACCGCCCCAGCAACATATCCTGATCACCGTCACCATCGAGATCACAGAAAGCGGGGTAGCAGGGATAGCCGACATCGAGAGTGATATAGCGCTCCGATACCTCGGTCCATGATGCTGTCCCGGGCGTTCCGCTATTTCTGTAAAAACGGATTGCATATTCATTCTCTCCGACGATAAGATCACCATCCCCATCCCCGTCCAGATCTCCAAAGGCTGGGGCGCAATAGATATTGAACATCGGCAGTCCGCCGTAATTTTCGGATTCCAGAGTCCAGACCCCGGCCGCGGCACTGCCGCTGTTCCGGTAAAACCAGATATTGTTATCGGAACCGATAAAGAAATCCTGGTCCCCGTCATTATCGATATCGTAAAAACAGGGTACCGTTCTCCGGTTCTGCTCACCGACTGCGAATGATGAATCTTCCAGAGTAAAGGACCAGGCCGAAGCGCTGCCGGTGTTGCGGTAGAACATGACAGCTTCATAATCGGTCCCGAGAAACATGTCATAATCCCCGTCGGCGTCGACATCACAGAATACGGGTGAGGAATGGCCGTTTTTGGTACAGATATCTGCGAAAGCGACATCATACGTCTGCCAGGACGGTGCCGAAGTTGTGCCGGTGTTCCTGAAAAAATGTATGTGTCCGCTCCACTCTCCCATGAACCCGTCCAGATCACCGTCTCCGTCGATATCACAGAAGGCCAGCTTCGTATATGAAACTGACAGTGGGAAAAAATTCAAAGTCACCAGCTGCCATACCGGCGCCGACGCGGATCCGTCATTACGGAAAAAGCAGACGCCGTTTTCATATCGGTGGCCGACGAAGAGGTCCAGATCACCATCGTTGTCAATATCCGCCAGTGTCGGTTTCGCATAATCGAATCCTCCGGAATAAAAAGGGAGCATCTCTCCATTGTATGCTGCCTGGAACTCCTGCTGCCAGACGACTGTTTGTGAGAATGTGACAGGAATACAGAAAGCCAGACAGATGAGCACACATGCGGTGGATCGCATAACCGTCTCCTGGGCTTGGATAAATAATGGATATGATTGGATGGATTATTAAATGTAATTCTGTGGTTGAACAAATGCAAAGGAAAAGTTTTCACAAAAGATAACCGCATCCGCGCATCCAGTATCTATTGAAAGCATAGGATTTAGAAATAGTCAGGTTTCGGCCTCTCCCTAACCATGATTCTGCCTCAGGAAAATTCTTTTATATCATGGGATCCGGTGCTGCCGGGTGAAAAACAGAATAAATAATCCTGGCAGTCCTAGTGAAAGTATACAGTCGACAGAAGGAATGAAAGGGTACAGAGGAAAGGCCTTTCCTGCTTTTCCCTTGCATTTAAATGCGCAACCGCCTATATTTTTTACATTACATTTGAGAAAATCCTTTAAAGGACATCGGGCCTATGCGACGTAATATATACTTTTTCTTTTTCCTTCTCATGCTTGCTTTTGTGAGTGGTTGCGGTGTCAGACCGATTGAACAACCGCCCCTGAGGGAGCATCTGCCCACCATCGATGTCGGTCTTTTCTGGGGACGGGACAGCATCAGTTTCAGCACCGACTCCTCCTGCCGTTTCAGCAGTCCTGAAGGAGATTTTCTGACCCAACCCGCCGGGGATCGGAATTGGCAGGCCCGGGTTGTCAATCCGCGGCCGGCAGTGGTGGTCTATCGTTTGGTGGCAGCCTCTTTCAGCACACTATCGTCGGCAAAGAGAGAAGCTGAACGATTGAGAAGTATGGGGTTCGATTCGGAAGCATCCCCCATCGGTTCAATCCGGAGAGTGGGCCGCTACACCACTTCCAACGGTACGTTCTACCGGGTTATATTAAAGAAACGCTTCGCAACAAAGGAAGAGGCCCAGATCTGGCAGGACTCTCTTTCGAATAAAATTAACACCTTTGTGATTCGTGAAGTGGTGCGCCCGGCCCTGGGAACCATCGTGGCAGTGTGCCCGGAAACAGGGACACAGATCGAATCGAAAACACCAATGGTGATCAGCGGCAGGCGGATAACCCTGCGAAATGTACCGGTAGGCCAGGGATATCACTGGGCCCGGAGCGAAGAGCGTCAATACCCGGGAGAGATAATCCTGCGGGTGGGAGAAGACGGCACCCTGACCGTGATAAACAGAATCGAGATCGAAACATACCTACAGGGCGTGGTACCGGCTGAGATGCCGGCCGGATTCCCCCTGGAGGCCCTCAAGGCCCAGGCTGTAGCCGCCCGCAGCGAAGTGCTGGCAAAACTTGGCCGCGCCCATGTTACCGATCCCTTCGACGTCTGTGCCGATGTGCACTGTCAAGCCTACGCCGGACTCAGCAAACGGGCCGCGGCAACGGACCGGGCCGTGCGGGAGACCAGAGGACAGGTACTTGTATATAACGATGAAGTCGTTGATGCCGTCTACTCCGCAGTCTGCGGTGGACATGGAGAGAGTTCCTCCTCCGCCTGGGGCGGTGAATCCCTCCCGTATCTGGAGGGCCATTACGACGGCCCCGGCCGGCTGAAAAGATACGGAGACCTGAGCCGGGAAGAAAACATCCGCCGCTGGATAAATGCTGATCCCGTGGCCGCCTGTAACAGCGATAAAGGGCAATTCCTTTCCGCTCTTGAGTACACCCGTAAGTATTTCCGCTGGCAGGACACGCTTTCTCAGACTGATCTGAGAGCCAGTCTGAAGCGTTTTTCCGGTCAGGAAGTGGGAGCCATTCTCGATCTCATTCCGCTCAGGCGGGGGGAATCGGGACGCATCTCTCACCTTAAGGTCCAAGGAACGGACCGATCTTACATCATCAAAAAGGAATTAAACATCCGCAAGGCTCTTTCCGAAAGCACCATCTGGAGCTCCTGTTTCTATGTGGATACGGTGAGATCCGGCACCGGGGCTCCCCGCTGCTTCATTTTGCATGGAGCCGGTTTCGGACACGGTGTTGGGATGTGTCAGACCGGAGCAGCGGGACTGGCGTTGCGGGGATCGGATTACCGCTCCATCCTTTATCATTATTATCAGGGCACCCGCATCAGGAGGATATATTAATGGTGGATACGTCCTCGTTTAAATCCGGCTATGTCACCCTGGCCGGCCGTCCCAACGTTGGTAAATCCACCCTGCTCAACGCGCTACTGAACCAGAAACTGGCCATTGTCTCTCCCCGGCCGCAAACCACCCGCCGCCGGGTTCTCGGTATCCTGAACGGAGAGGATCACCAGATCATCCTGCTGGACACACCGGGACTGATGGAGCCGCGCTATCTCCTGCAGGAGACCATGGTCCGGGCCGTGACTGCCAGTCTGGAAGAAGCGGACATTATAACGGTCATGATAGAAGCCCCCGGCCTCACCGATGATGATAAACGGGTAATTTCCATCGCCTCCCGGCGCCGGGTGCCGCTCATCTGCCTAATTAATAAAATAGACCTGGTGCCGCGACAGACACTCCTGCCCCTCATGGAGGATCTGGGAAACCGTTCTGTCTTTGAGGAGATCATCCCCATCTCGGCCCTGAAAAACGACGGGCTGGAACGGCTGGTTGCCGCCCTGCTGAAACGGATGCCCGCCGGCCAGCCTTTTTACCCGCCCGATATACTGTCGGATGAACCGGAACGTTTCTTTGTCGCCGAACTTATCCGGGAAAAGATTTTTCTTTTCTATGGTGAAGAAATCCCTTTCGCTACGACTGTCCTTATAGAACAGTTCATTGAGCGTCCCGGGAAAAAGGACTATATCCTGGCTTATATCTATGTGGAGAGAACCTCCCAGCGGGGCATCCTCATCGGGAAAAACGGCCGCGCCCTGAAAAAGCTGGGCAGCGCCGCCCGGCAGGAAATCGAGGTGATGCTGGGCCGGCCTGTATTTCTGGAATTGCAGGTAAAGGTCGGCAAAAACTGGAGAAGAGATCCCACGATGCTGAAACGGTTGGGGTACTGATGAGCGTCCTTTTGTTCTTTATAGACGGTCTCGGTCTGGGACGCAATGATCCTGAAGCGAATCCGGCGGTTGGAAACGGTTTCAGTCTGTTTGGTGCCCATCAAGAGGAACCCTTCCCTCTGAAGCTGCAGGGAGGGGGCCTCTTGAGCAGTATCGATGCGAATCTGGGAGTGGACGGCCTGCCCCAAAGCGCTACCGGACAGGTAACATTACTTACCGGCATCAATGCCGCGCAGCTGCTGGGCCGCCATCTTCCGGCCTTCCCCAATGTGAGATTGCGCCACATCCTAAAAGAACATTCCCTGCTGCTCCGGATAAAACAAATGGGAATGCGGCCCGTCTTTATCAATACCTTCAGGCCGATCTTCTTCACTCTCCTTCCTTCCCTGCAGTGGCGACTTTCAACCACGACCGTTGCTACTCTGGCGGCGGATGTCCCCTTCTTCAGCATCGAGGATATCGAACGGGACAGATCCATCTATCACGATTTTACCAATCAGGAGCTGATAAAAAAGGGATTTGCGGTAAAACGCCGTTCTTCTGAGGAGGCGGCCTCGGTACTTGCCGGCGCTCTTGAAAATCACGATTTTATTCTCTATGAACACTTTCTCACGGACCGGGCCGGTCACGCCCGGGATCTGGAATGGGGCCGGCAGCTCCTCACCGACCTGGATCGACTCCTGCTGCGACTGGTTGATCTGCTGGATCGAGAGCGGCATACCCTCCTGGTGACCAGTGACCACGGCAATCTGGAGGATCTCTCGATCAAGACGCATACCCGGAATCCTGTACCACTGATGCTTTGGGGAAAAAAAGCCCGTCAGGGGATGGAGAACATTCATTCAATTCAGGACATCAGCCCTTTTGTTCTCGATATCCTGGGAGGCGAAGTCTAGGCGTGCCTGGAATCGTCAAGCGGGTCCAGCGGGGTATGGGCAAGGCGCTACGCCTGTACCGTATGATTCAGGAAGGAGACCGGGTCCTGGTCTGCGTCTCCGGCGGCGTGGACAGCTGGGCTCTTCTGCAACTGCTTTTGGAAAGACAGCGGCATGTTCATCCCCGTTTCGAACTTACAGCCGCCCATATAGATCTGGGATTCAACCGGGAGGGATCCGTTCTAGTGGAAAAAATGTTCCAGGACTTGGAGGTTGAATACCGCATTGTTCCCACCCGGATCGCCAGTCTGGCCTTCGCTCCCGATGCCAGTAAAAATCCTTGTTTCATCTGCGCCCACCATCGTCGGCATGCCGTTTACAAACTGGCCCACGCAGAAGGCTGCAACAAGATAGCCTACGGTCATCATAAAGACGACATCGTGGAAACCCTTCTGATCAATATTCTCTATGGCAGGAAGATTGAGGCCATTCGTCCCGTTCAGGAGGTGTTCAAGGGAAAAATGCACCTCATCAGGCCCTTGGCTCTGTTGGAAGAGGATGTGATAAAAAAGTACGCGGCACTGACGGGATTGGAGCCGGTCCCAAAGGTCTGTCCGGTGGACGGAACTTCCCGCCGGGAAAAGGTAAAACGGATCATCAGGGAACTGCAGATGACAGAGAAAAATGCTAACATCCGTTCCAACATCTTCCGCGCCCTGGAGCAGTGGGATGAGGGATTCGCACCTCCTGTCAATTGACAGACCTTGTGACAAGTCTCACCATAAAGAATAAAAAAAACCTGCTCCACCTCTTCTTACTTGTCACAAGGTATATAAAGGTATGTCTCCCCCTTCCCGAATAAGATGACAATCCGCTACGTCATGTGATATCCATAGATCGATGATGCGCGGTGAAATGAAGTAATGGAGGATTAAAGCCACTTCTTGCGTTTAAAGAACAGCACCATGACTCCGCTGATCGAAAGGAATACAGCCCAGATAGCGGGATAGGCCCACCATATCTTCAGCTCAGGCATATATTCGAAATTCATTCCATAGACTCCTGCGAGAAAAGTCATCGGAATAAAAATCGTCGCGATAATGGTAAGCACTTTCATCACTTGATTCATCCGGTTGCTGATGCTGGATAAGTACATCTCCCGTAATCCGGCCAGAATTTCCCGCATGGAATCAAACGATTCGTTAACACGAATAATATGGTCGTAGAGGTCACGAATATAGGGATGTGATTCCTTGGCAATCAATTCACCTTCTATTCTCGACAAGGATGCGACGACCTCCCGAAGAGGTCCAATGACCTTGCGCAACTGAATAATATCTCGCCTCATATTGTGCAAACGATTCGCAATATCATCATCTGTATCACCGAGCACTCGATCTTCCAAGTCCTCGCTCAACTCTTCATAATAATCCATAACGTGAAAATAATAGTCGACAACCACATCAATGAGAGCATAGGTCAAGTAATCTGAACCCGCAGTCCGGATTCTTCCTTTACCGTGCATAATGCGCTGGCGCACCGGATCAAACACATCTCCTCTCTTTTCTTGAAAGGTGATGATATAATTCGCCCCCAGTATAAGACTCACCTGTTCAATATCCAATTCCCCGGTCTCTTCCTCGATTTGCACCATTTTGAAAACGAGGAAAACATAGTCTTCAAATATTTCAATTTTGGGGCGTTGACCTACATGAAGTATATCTTCGAGAACCAAAGGATGTATGTCATATCCGCGTCCGATTTGTTCAATCAGAGAGACATCTTGAAGCCCGGTGACATTGATCCATGCCAATCTTCGAGTTTCTTTAGAGGAAAAAACCTCGTCAATAGTAACATCATCTCTTTCTTCGGCATTATGTTGATCAAAATCGATTATTGATATTCGTGTATTCTCACTCCTATCGCCCACCAGTATCAGGGCCCCAGGGGGCATCCCTGCTTTATCCGATGCCCGGCGCGCCTTCTTTTCAAACATAATCCTTCTCCTCCCATGGTCGATTCAGATCGAATCAATTGGTCGGCTGATTACTCATCATCCCTCTTACGAATTTCTATCGATATATCCTTACACGAGATTTCATTACTGATATTGCAAGACTATCATACAATATTCATCGAATTATTTTCACCGGAACCGGTGGATGCCAGAACGAAAATGGTTTTCCAGATATCGTATGTTCAGTTTTAATTTACACCGGCAGGCTGTTGTTGTCAACCGCTTTTCCTGTAAAGATGCTCCTGACCCATTCAATGCCGGTGCTGTCCTGATTGAACAGGTCGATTATCTCTGGTTTGACCCGGATTTTATGCGTGCAGTCCGGTTCCCTCATTCTCAACGGTATTGATAGTTATCGACAAATAGTGTATCTGGGCCCTGATTCGAGTATTTCAATAATAGAAAAGCCGAAAATCTCTTTTCGGCTTTATTGCTCCGGAGGAGGGACTTGAACCCCCAACCTAGTGGTTAACAGCCACCCGCTCTACCATTGAGCTACTCCGGAATCTCAGGCCTGTAAATATATAACAATATTTCCAAAAGTCAAGCTATTTTTAATCCAGGGAAATGTGTGACTTTCTCTGTTTTCCGTTTTGGCGTTACAGGAGCGGAAGGAATGCAAAACGACCTTCGCATACTATTCAGAAGTGAAAATCCTCTTGATTTTTAACAGGAAGCTTTGTACCATTATGCTGTTTAGGTTAGCGCTTACATAAGTAACAGATTACACGGGGAACCCATGACTTTTTACCGTGATGCGGGCAGTCTTATTTTCGGTACGCGTCTGAAACGGCTCAGCGACCGCTTCCTGCTGGAAGTGGCGAAGACCTACCGCAGCCTGAACATCCCCTTCGAGGTAAGCTGGTTTCCCCTCTTCTACCTGCTGGATAAGCGCAGCGGCCTTTCGGTGACCGAGATCGCCCGGGAATTGAAAATCACCCATTCGGCGGTGAGCCAGCTGGTATGCGGCATCGAAAAGAAGGGCTTCATCTCCTTTGCTTCGGATGATAATGATCGGCGCAAACGCATCATTGTCTTTACCCGGCGGGGGGAAGCACTGATGGAAAAACTGCGCCCGGTTTGGCGAGCCTTGTCGGAAACCATGCAGGAATTATTAAACCGGGGCGAGCACAGCTCATCACTGCTGGCCGCACTGGATGAGCTGGAAGGGAATCTTGACAGCCAGTCGCTGCAGCAGCAAATACTCGACAGACTGGATGGAAAGAACAGCGAACGGTAACAATGATGAAAACTGAAGCAGAGAAATTTTTATACGGTGATCATACCCTGAGCTGTGCACAGGCTTTGGCTCTCTCCCGGGGAACACTGACCGGAGAATTGGGCCAGGAGGCCCGGCGCAGAATCGACGCCAGTCAGCAGGCTGTCGAAAAAATAGTGAAAGAGGGATCCATCGTCTACGGCGTTAATACCGGTTTCGGCCCCCTCTGTTCCACCCGCATTTCCCGGGAAGAAACCCGCCGGCTGCAGAAAAACATCCTGCGCAGTCACAGCGTCGGTGTGGGTGAACCGGTTCCGGAGGATATCACCCGGCTCATGCTGGCACTCAAGCTGCACGCTTTGGCGCGGGGCTTCTCCGGGATCGCCCTGGATACGCTTAAAAGAATCGAGTGGCACTTGGCCGGCGGCATCATTCCAGTGGTGCCCTGCCAGGGATCGGTAGGCGCCTCCGGTGATCTGGCCCCTCTGGCCCACCTCTTCCTGCCCCTCATCGGTCTGGGTCAGGTGCGCTATAAAGGGAATATTGTTCCGACTGAAAAAGTCTTGCAGAAAGAAGGGATTGATCCCGTTACTCTGGGACCCAAGGAAGGCCTGGCCCTGATAAACGGCACCCAGTTTATGACCGCCTACGGCCTGGCAGCCCTGGAAAGATTCCTGATCTGTCTGGACACCGCTGATATCGTGGCAGCCATGAGCATCGAAGCACTCCTGGGATCGGCTAAACCCTTTGATCCGGATCTGCACCGTCTCCGTCCCTATAGCGGCTGCAGCTACGTGGCCCACCGGATGCGTCATCTGCTCCAGGGATCGGAAATGGTGGCCTCCCATGCCAACTGCGGGCGGGTGCAGGATCCTTACTCTCTGCGCTGCCTTCCCCAGGTTCACGGTGCCTCCCGCAACGCCTGGCTGCATCTTCGGAAAATTCTGGAAATAGAGATAAACAGTGTCACCGATAATCCTGTGGTCTTCAGCTCGGACAAGACGATCAGCGGCGGCAACTTTCACGGCCAGCCCATCGCCCTGCCGCTGGATTACGCCGCTATTGCCGCCAGCGAACTGGGTAATATCTCGGACCGGCGCACCTACCTGCTGCTGGAAGGAGGGCACGGCGGACTGCCCAGGCTGCTGATGAAAGACACCGGCATCAACTCAGGATTCATGATTCCCCAGTATACATCAGCCGCTCTGGCCAGCGAAAACAAGACCCTCTGCTTCCCGGCCAGCTGTGATTCCATCCCCACATCCCTGGGGCAGGAAGATCACGTCAGCATGGGATCGATCAGCGCGCGCAAGTTGCACCGTATTTTGGACAATCTGGAGAATATCCTCGCGGTTGAACTGGTCTGCGCCGCTCAGGCGTTCGATTACCGCCGTCCCTTGAAATCCGGACCGCTCCTGGAAGCCTGCCACAATCTTATCCGGGAGCACATCGATCATGCCGAAGAGGATCGCATCTTCAGTAATGATCTGGCGGTGGCCAGGAAGTTGATCGTTTCAGGCGAACTGATTGCGGCATCCAGACAAGCCGCGGTCCAGGGTGATATTGACCTTGACGGTGAATATGGAAGGGAATTCAATATTTAATTCTTCACATAAGGAGTTTGGACGATGGCCGTAACAATAGACGGTTCCGGGTTAACAATCGAGAAAGTGGCGCGGGTGGCCCGACAGGGAGAAAAAATCGAGCTGCACCCGGACGCGCTGGAGCGGATTAAAAATTGCCGGACCATGCTGGAAGAAAAGATCAAGGCCGGGGAAATCATGTACGGAGTAAACACCGGTATCGGTGAGTTTTCCGAAGTGGTGCTTACGGATGAGCAGGTTAAGGAATTTCAAAAATATCTGGTCTATAATCACGCGGCCGGAATCGGAGACCCGGCTCCCGTTGAGTACGTGCGCGGAGCCATGTTGGGCCGCATCAATGTGCACGCCCACGGCAACTCCGGAATTCGACCTGAAATCACCCTGACGCTGGTGGAAATGCTGAATAAGGGGGTGACACCATTCGTCTGCCAGAAGGGTTCAGTCGGAGCCTGCGGTGATCTTGCGCCCATGTCGCAGGTTGCTCTCCTGCTTATGGGTGAAGGCAGGGCCTACTATAAAGGTGAATTGCTTGATGGCAAACAGGCCATGGACAAGGCCGGTATTCCCATACCCGGACTCAAAGCCCGGGACGGACTTGGCACCATCAATGGTTCCAATGTGCTTACCGCCATGAGCGCTATCTTTCTCTACGACGCCGACCGCTGGCTGCGCCAGGCCGAAATCGCCGCCGCCATGTCCATCGAGGCTCTCATGGGGAACATGAAACCCTACACTCCTCTGCTGCACGAAGTGAGGGGATTTTCGGGAGCCGTACGCTCGGCCAAGGCCCTGCAGAAACTGTTCAAAGGAGGAGACCTGATCGAGGGCACGCTTAAATGCAAGGTGCAGGATGCGTATTCCATGCGTTCCACTCCCCAGGTTGTGGGCGCGGCTCACGACGCCATCGCCTTTGCCCGCAGCCAGGTTGAAATCGAGCTGAACGGCGTGGGCGATAATCCCATCTTCTTCCCGGACAGGAAACTGCAGCTCACCGGAGCCAATTTTCAGGGATCTCCGGTCTCATTGCCCTGTGACATGGCCGGAGCCGCCCTTACCATGGTGAGTGTTCTCTCGGAGCGGCGCATGAACCGGCTCAATAATCCGGCGCTCAGTGTGGGTCTGCCACCCTTCCTCAGCAAGGGTGCCGGCATGATGTCCGGACTGATGCTCAGTCAGTACACAGCCGACATGCAGATCGTCGAGCAGCGTATCCTCTCGATGCCCGCTTCCATTCAATCCATCCCGGCGGCGGCCGACCAGGAAGATTTCGTTTCCATGGGCATGAACACCGCCATCAAGAATTTTCAGATTCTGGACAACGCCTACGGCGTGCTGGGCATCGAGCTGATGGCCGCGGCCCAGGCGCTCGATTTCCGGGATTTCACCTTTGGCACCGGAGTGCGGAAGGCGAAGGACATCATCCGTAAACATGTTGATTTTCTGGACATAGACCGTCCCCTCTATCCGGATCATACCACCATGAAGGAACTGGTCAAATCCGGAGAAATTTTAGAAGAGGTGGAAAAATCAGTAGGGAGCCTCGCGTGAGGTAATTGCACCAAGACTGGAGGAGACTGATGCGAAAAATCGTGGAATGCGTTCCCAACTTCAGTGAAGGACGGGACCCGGCTGTCATAAAACAGATTACCGATAAAATTGAAGCAGTTGAAGGAGTAAAGCTGCTTGATGTCGATCCGGGCAGGGATACCAACCGCACTGTGGTTACCATGCTGGGAGAACCGGAAGCGGTGCTTGAGGCTGCCTTCCAGGCGATCGCCGCGGCGGCCCGGGTGATAGATATGACCAAACACACCGGAGCACATCCCCGTATGGGCGCCACCGATGTCTGTCCCTTCGTGCCCGTATCCGGACTCAGCATGGAAGACTGCGCCGAACTGGCCCGACGTCTGGGCCGGCGGGTAGGGGAAGAACTCGACATTCCCGTCTATCTTTATGAGGAAGCCGCGTCAAGACCGGAACGCCGGAACCTTGCCGACGTGCGCCAGGGTGAATATGAGGGGCTCTCCGTGAAATTCAAGGATCCGGAATGGAAACCTGATTTCGGACCGGCCCGTTTCAATCCGGAAGCCGGCGCTACCGCCATCGGGGCCAGGGAATTTCTCATCGCCTACAATGTGAATTTGAACACTCGCGACGTTAAAATAGCCAAAGAGATCGCCTTTACAATCAGGGAGAAGGGTCGACTCAAGCGGGATGAAAAAGGCAAAGTAGTGACCGACGCTGAAGGGAACAAGCTGCGGGAAAAGGGTCTCTTCAGCCACTGCAAGGCCGTAGGCTGGTACATGGAAGATTTCGGCCGGGCTCAGGTTTCCATCAATCTGACCAACTACAAGATGACGCCCCCTCATTTGGTTTTCGATGAATGTTGCCGGCTGGCGGCGGAACTGGGTGCCCGGGTTACCGGAAGCGAGCTGGTGGGATTAATCCCTCTGGAAGCGCTGAGACAGGCAGGATTTCACTATTTGGAGAAGCAGGGCCGCACCACAGGGGTCACCGAACAGGAATTGATCCATATAGCGGCTCTCTCCCTGGGACTGGGAGATCTTTATCCGTTTGAACCGGAGAAAAAGGTCATCGAGTACCAGCTGGATCGGAAAAACCATCTCACCTCCATGCGGGTCGATGCATTCACCAATCTGCTCTCCAGTGAAGCGCCCGCACCGGGAGGAGGCAGTGTCGCCGCCCTCTGCGGGGGAATGAGCGCCGCTCTCACATCCATGGTAGCCGCGCTTACCCACGGCAAGAAGGGGTACGAAGATGCCTTCTCACAGATGGATGAGTTGGGCCGCAAGGCCCAGATGCTGAAGGATGCCTTTATTTTCGATGTGGACCTGATACGGAATACTTCAAACGGGTGATGGTAGCGATGCGTATGCCTAAAAAAAGCGAGGAAGAGAAAAATATCCGATCGGCTGCCATCCAGGCGGCTACCAAGGAGGCCACGCTGATACCCTTTGGTGTATTGGAACGCAGCCTGCAGGCGGTGGAGCTTGCCGGAGAGGTATTGGAGAAAGGAAACCGTAACTCCCTCAGCGATGCCGGCGTAGCCGCCCTTACGGCCCGTACCGCCGCCCTGGGAGCCTACTTTAACGTGCTCATCAACCTGCCCTCAATTAAAGACGGAGCATTCGTCTCCACCCATCGGGCCGAGCTTGACCACATTTTAACCAGACATGCGCTGGCTGACCAACTCTACGAATCAGTCAAGAGTAAGATATAAGATCAAATTGAATCATAG
>CAZUMH010000009.1:0-13161 GCA_964621645.1 uncultured bacterium | reverse complement strand
TATTGAGGATCAGGAGTTCTGCGCTGATCTGACTGCTAAAGCCGAGGACCTGGTGAAAGAGATCACGACTCAGGCCGATCAAATCGTGGAGCGGACCAGAAAAATACTGCAGGAGGAGATTGAGGGGGAATAGAAATATCCTGTACAATACGTTATTTGAGTCAACTACCGCCATCCAGAATCAATAATACTAGTGAATGGAATAATCGGGATTGTGTGCAAAGGAAGACGCGTCTTACAATGATAACGATCACCGGTTCTTTGGGTGGGACGGGTTCCTCGGCATTCGGAAAATCACCGCCCGAAACTGTGAACAAGGGAACGCCCGTCCCGATTATTCAATAATATTTTTAAAGAATATCGGGAAGTGACCGAGTGAACAGTTTAGGTGATTTTTCGACAGCCGAGGGTTTTTTGCCCCTTTTTTTAAAAAAAGGGGCAAAAATAAAATTGTGCACAGCCATAACCTTGTAAATATGTAAATAGACCATCCCGATCCATTATATAGTATTATTGATAGATTCGAGATGCTTTTCGCTAATAATAATAAGGCCCGGCGCGTCGTGCGCCGGGCCTTCTCTTTTTATAGGAAAAAGTGATTAAAACCCGGTAACCGTCCCCAGCACCAACCGGTTAGATTTCCTCTCCAGATCGCGGGTATATTCTCCGACCAGCCGAAGATTACGGGCCAGCAAATAGGATAGGCTCAGAGTGGCTGACTGATAATCCAGATCAGAAAGATCGGATTTTATCCAGTTGTACAGACCGGTGATGTAGACTCGGGAACGGTCCCCCTGGGGTGAAACAGTTAATTCCGCAACCATCCCCTTGGTGTCTGCCTCCGTGGCGCCGGTGAAAAGGGGATCGGTGTCCCGGCGCTCGAGGTATTGCATTTCCAAATCGAGCGATCCCGCCGACAGAGAAAGATCCGGACCGATGTAGGTAATGGTGTTATCCCTGCCGTTCTGGCTCTCACTGCCCCGGTAATAAAATCCTCCGATTCTGAAGAATCCTCCCAGACTCTGACTGATCCGCACTCCGTAGTTCTTGTGGGAATCGACATCGAACTTGCGGTCATCTCCCGCCTCAACCTTGCCGTTTCCGTTTACCATCATTGCCACCACATCGGTCCCTGTTTTTCCGATGGAATAAACCATCATAACTCCCCGGTCATAGGTAAGATCGGTGATGGATCCGCTGGGATGACTTTTGTAGATCATGTAGTCTTCGAAAGTAAGGCGCAGCTCTCTTTTAAGGAGAGGATCGGAGGTCTGGAACTGACCCACCATAACGTCCAGAGGCATGCCAAAGATGTCATCGAAATGAATGTAAGCGTCTTCAATCCCCGCTATCTCTCCTCTTTCGGAAAGGTAAAAATAAAAATAGTACCCAATATTATGGTATACTGTGCCGCCGGAGAGCAATTTCAATCCCCAGGGGACCTGCAGATCCCGGCTCACCGGATTATCGCTCTCAGCTACGGCAAAAGCGTCAAATCGAACCGCCACCGGGAAATCGCGGTTTAGCCAGAGCAGATCGTCTCCGCTGGTGACGTAATCACGGCTCTTCTCCGCTTCCTTGAGAATGAATCCGTTTCCGGCAAACTCCGTTCCGTATTCCTTGAGACGGGGAAAGGGCGCGTGGCATACTGAACAGGATATCCGGTAGCGGCGGGCGAAGGCCGGGATGGCCCAGCCGTTCTCTGCCAGGATCGCGCTCATGAGTAACACCACGGCCAGGGATCGCCGCCAAAATGATGCGCTCATGTTCTTCTCCTTTTCTCGGTTTTAGATTTGGGGACGCTGCCTCAATAGTATCAGGACACGAAAATTAATCATACACCTCCACCCAGGTCTCAGCCCTGTTTACCACGACAATTTCCGATTCCTCCGCCGGAACCTTAAGAAAGTCGGCTACCGGTTTTACCAGTTTACGGTAGTTTAATGTGGCCGTGAAAATCACTTTACCGACCGCGATATCATCCGGGAGTTCCCAGGTATAGGTCTCCACTTTTGTTTCCCGCGGCCCGATGCGGTAATCCACGCCCAGGCTGGCGGTGTTCCACTGCATGATAGTCATACGTCCCTGGGGATCGAAGAAGGCCTGACGAAAGACTCGGTTCCCTTCCCCTGCCTCTTCCCGGGGCACTCCCGCGAAATCAGCAATCTTAAGAGGAATGCCCATATCCTGATAAGCCAGCTCCCGTGAACTGATGGTGTATTCCTCCCCGGGGAATCCTTTGGGATCCACCAGAAGGTGATAGGTCTTCCCCGAGGCGTCCCGGGCCTCCACCTCCAGCCAGACAATACGGTCCTCCACCGATCCGGTTGGGAATTTATGTCCCGTCTTGCCGTTGAAAAGCTGCACCTTCAGAACCACGACATCGTCGTATTCCAGCTCTCGCTCTTCCGGATGCATCCGGATTTCCACGGTACCCTTGACCTTCCCCTCATCATGGGCTCCATGGAAAAGATGCTGCGCCACCATACCTTCTTCGGCCATTTTGGCGCTGCGGCCAGGAGCCTTGGGCATATGACAGACGTGACAGGGTACTCCGTTGGCGGCATAAGGTCCTTCTTTCCACTCCAGTTGGGTGGACTTGACCCAGATTCCATAGGGATTCTTCTCGTTGTGACAACTGCCGCAAAACTCTGCTTCCCGGAAGATATCCAGTTGCTCGGTATCGTGATGAGGTGATGTCAGCCCCGGCTTGGCGCCGTATTTCTTCCTTCCGGGTGAGGAAACATAAGAAAAATTATGAGGGATATCACCGGCCAGCATTGTCACGGTATGGCAAAAGTCACAGCTGACGCTCTCATTGGCGCGGGAGTTCTCTGCCGGACGGGGCGGGGGAACATCCCCGGCCAGGAAAGCCAGGGGGGTGTGACAGCCGTTGCAGCCGTCCGCCACCGGTTTCACAGCGGCATCCAGTTCCGAGTGAGCCACCGCCAGGTTGAAGTATTCGATCTCATCCCAGTGGTGAGTGTAGGCCTGGGACATCATAGCCTGGGTCCACTGCTGATAGATATCGGTATGACAGGATTGACAGGTTTCCGGCTTTTCAAACTTGTCATACTCAAAGGCGCCCTTCTGATCTTCACTCCTGGGAGCCGTCAGGCTGATCGTCAGAGCCAGCAGCAGGAACGCCGACAGGATAGTCAAGCGGCGCACGTTCATGAGCGTCTCCAATGTTAGTATGGTTGTGCGGGGATACCAGGTAAAATGTACCGATTGAATCGTTAATTGTCAAGCGGTGAGATGTATATATAAAAGAAAAGGCCCGTCACTGCAGCAAGAATAAAGTCAGCTCCGGGCCATAACAGCATATCTGTAATTCTACCCTAACATACGAAAAAGCAGCAAGGCCAAACCAGCCAGCACTACAACCATCCCCAAGATAGTGACAATAACGAGTTTCTTGCGCTGGGCGACACTGTTCCCACCCTCGGTAGGACAGACCTTTTCGATGAATTGATCTAAAGCAAGATGGCCTTCCGGCCCTTCTACGTTGATACGGTGCGTTGCCGCAAACTCGCGGATATTCCCGGCGATCTCATCACTGGCCGCTTTTTTCCCTGATGCTATCCCTATGGCGATTCCGGACCCCATCCCAATTGCCAGACCCAGCGGTATACCGGCTGCGATATTGCTCATAAGATCCTCCCTGCTTCCTGGCACAATTTGTTCATTCCCGATGGATTCTATATTGTCAAATTTTTATACGTTTTATCACCACCATTGTTGCGTCGTCTTCCAGACTCTTCTCTTCACCGAATTTATCAACCGCATCGATGATGGATTCAACTATTTCTTTGGCACTTTTGTATTGATTAAAAATTACCAGCTCCTTCAGTCGGTCGATATCGAAAAGCTGCTGATCGCTTTCTTTTCGCTCAACAATGCCGTCACTGTAGAGCACCAGTACCGAACCGGGTTCCATATGTATATAGGAACGATGCATACTGAGTTCAGGCATAAATCCCAGAGTAATCCCCGTGGCCGGCAGATCGTGTATTGTTTCACCATTGACCAGGAAAGGAGCCGGGTGGCCGGCGTTTACATAGAAAAGATGTCCGTCCTCCTCGATCTCACCCACAAAGAGAGAGACGAAACTGGTGGAATAAGTGCTCATCTGGATTACTTTGTTCAGTTTGTTGATGATATGCACCAGCCGCATCTCGGTTGCCAGTCCCATGCGCAGCCCGATAACGACATCCCGCACCAGGAGCGCCGCCGGAATGCCGTGCCCGCTGGCG
This sequence comes from uncultured bacterium, assembly GCA_964621645.1. Taxonomy (GTDB): domain Bacteria; phylum Zhuqueibacterota; class QNDG01; order QNDG01; family JAGLOF01; genus CAZUMH01. The sequence continues at coordinate 8,905 of CAZUMH010000009.1, read as the reverse complement.
TCTCCAATGGCTACACCCAGCTCCCGGTCGCTGAAGCCGAAGTATTCGTAAAAATCACCACCGACTACTTCAGCCGGGATGGAACGTGCGAATATATCATAGCCCTTTACCCGGGGAGGAGAACTGGGCAGCAGGCTGCGCTGAATTTCCTCCGCTCTCTTGAGATCATTCCGCATCATCTCCGAAAAAAGCCGGTAGTTGAGTCCGGTCCGCATGGAATTCAGAAAAAGCTGTACTTCTTCACCCATTTTTCGGCTGTCTATCTGAAATATAAACAGCCAGTGCCGCACCGATTTATGGACATGAATAGCGGTAAGGGTATATTTCTTATCGGAAATCGGCTTGGATTTGCTGATCCAGTCTTTGTTATCCAGGAGGACGACACCCTGTTTCATCGCCGCCTGAACCGCCTCTGAATCATCCTGGATTACCTTCTTCAGTGTATACCCGTTCCCCGGCCTGCAGTCGAGCACCAGAATAAATCGGTTATTCCGTTTTTCATAGATATGGCTGTTGACAACCCCCAAATCGCGGCCGAAGGCCTGATCCATCTGGGTCAGGACTGACTGGAAGAAAGTGTCGTCCACTTTCTCCTTTTTGATACGATCCAGGACCATATCCAATTCGCGATAGAATTTTTTTGGATCCATGGTATTCTTTCCTGAAAGTGAATAAACCGAATACAGACGGTTAACGGGTGTACTGCCTGATCAAAGCCAGCATCTGTTCGATCTCTTTCTGTTCGATCTTCTGATCTGAAGCATACAGTAACGCCCGCTGACTCAGTGCATCCAGATCGGCTTCTGAGACACGGCCGGAAGCGTAGGAAGATATAAAACCGCTGAGAACCGTGGAAATTTCTCCCTGCTGCTCCTGAATATACTCCCGGGGCAGGCTGCTTACGGTCTGCCGCACCAGATGCTTTGCCTCTGCGGCCATGACCTTCTGCACCGCCTGAGCGGGATGCTTGATCATATACAGGACTCCGAACAGCCCGATTGCCAAAGTGAGCAAGATTCCACTGAAAAGTCCTCCGATAAAGGCTCCTCCTCTGCCGTTTCTTTTTTTCTCCCGCATATTTCTCTCCATTACTATTTCGTTAGTAGCTTTGGGCATTGATCCTGGGACGGATCCTTTCTGATTGTATCTGGATCCGCTCCCTCAGCGCCACACCCCGGCCACTGCTGTACCGCAGGAGGGGCAGGCCCCTTCTTTCATGTTCTGCTGAGAAATCATATACCCATACCGCTCGATAAGCAGCTCGCCGCATTTATGACAATAAGTATTCTCACCTTCCTCACCAGGGATGTTGCCCGTATAGACATGGTGTAGCCCTTTTCCCCGGCCGATATCTCTGGCCCGTTGCAAGGTTTCCACCGGAGTGACCGGTTTGTCCGTCATCCTGTAAGTGGGATGGAACCGGGTCACGTGCCAGGGAATGTCCGCGTCGAGACCGATAATGAATGACGCGATATCTGTCAGCTCCGTATCGCCGTCATTCAGGCCGGGGATGACCAGAGTGGTGATTTCCAGCCAGACACCCGCCTTGTGCATGGTTTCGATTGTCCGAAGGACCGGTTTGAGCTCAGCCTGGCAAACCTGCTTATACGTCTCGTTACGGAAAAACTTCAGGTCCACATTGGCGCCGTCCAGGAAGGGCAGCATTTTTTCCACGCCCTGTCTGGACCAGTAACCGTTGGTGACAAAAACATTTTTAATATTCTTTTCGGCGGCCAGTACGGCACAGTCATAGGCGTAATCAAAAAACACAACTGGTTCCGTGTAGGTGTACGCCATCACCCGGCAGCCGCTTCCCAGGGCCGTTTCAATCACTTGCTGAGGAGAAATTTTCGATCCATTTATCTTTTTTCCCGGAGGGATCTGTGATATATCACCGTTTTGGCAGTGAAGGCAGCGCATATTGCAGCCCATCGTAGCCAGAGACAGGGCCCGGCTGCCTGGAAGAAAATGAAAGAGCGGTTTTTTTTCGATGGGATCGTCATGCAGGGCGATGGCCTGTCCGTAGACCAGGGAAAAAAGGGATCCGCCCCTGTTCTGTCTCGCCAGGCAGAATCCCATCTCCCCTTCCTCCAGCACACAATGACGGGCGCAGGTATCGCAGCGGACCCGGCCGCCGCTCAACTTTCTCTGTAAAAGTGCTTCTTTCATTCTCTATCCTTACCAGATAATAGAAACAACTCCCCGGGTAATAAGACCCATAATAATCGCCAAAATCAGGGTGAAGAGGACTATTACAATCGTTCTGCCCCAGCGTATCTGTTTGACAAGAGCCCCGATGGTGGCAAGGCAGGGAATATAGAAAACCACGAAAATCGTAAAGACCAGCACTTGTCCGTAGTTCATCACGCTGATCACGTCCCGGGTGCCCAACGCCTGGAACAGCATCAGCATGGAAAGTTCTTTGCGCAGGATGCCGAATATCAGGGTGATACCCGTTTGCGGTGGCAATCCTAAAAGCGAGGTAAGAGGCCTGAGCGCCTGGCCGATACCCGGACCCAAATGATAATAATCGATCAGAGCGAGGACGGCGCTGCCCGCGATGAGCAGGGGCCAGGCTATGATGATGAAATCCTTCAGTCGGAACCAGGCTTTGCGGAAAGCTTTGGACAGACTGGGCACCTGATAAGAAGGAATTTCGAAGATCATGCCGGGGGTCACTTCCGGCAGGAGCCTGGTAAGGACAGCGCCTGTCACGGCGATTACCAGAATATTGACCAGGTAAATCAGAAATGCCGCTCCTCCTCCCAGATAGTAGCCGGTCAAACCCATGATTACCGTCATCCGAGCGGCACAGGGGATCATGGCGGAAATGGTAGCGGCGATGAACCGGTCTCTGGGCGAATCCAGAATTCTGGTGGCCATTACAGCGGGGACATTACAGCCGTATCCCAGCACCGCGGGGATCACCGCCTTGCCGTGCAGACCGATCCGGTGCATGAATCCGTCCATGAGAAAAGCGGCCCGCGGCAAATACCCGACATCTTCCAGGAGAGCAAGCCCCAGCATAAAGGGGAGCAGATATGGCAGTACTATGGAGACTCCTCCGCCGATACCTTCCACCACGCCCTGAGCCAGCTTGGCAAGAATAGGCGACAGCCCGGCAGAATGTCCCAGCCAATCCGCCCCGGCGGTGAAGAGCCGCAGCAGCGGCGCTTCCAGCAGCGCTCCCAGTTTGAATACAATGGTAAAGAAGGAAAGAAGGATGAGGATCAGGAAGATATATCCCCAGAAATTATGCATCAGGACGTTGTCGATCCTGTCCCGCCAATCTCTCCTGGCCTTTTCCACTCGTGCCACTTCTTCGAAGATAAACATGGAGAGGGAATGTCGCTCAGCCGCGACAACCTCATCCGCGGGCTTTCCGTGTTTGGAGCTGAGCTGTTTGCGAAAATGATGAGCCGTCTTTTCGGGATCGGCCCCGGCGTCCCTCAGTAAAACCTCAAAATATGAATCGCCTTCCAGAAGTTTGGTGGCCATCAAATGGGGTGAAATCTTCATTGTATCATAGGTAATGGAGGATAGTTTTCGGCTGAATGCCGTGACGACATCTTCCACATCCTTGTTTCCCTCGATGTGTTTGGGAATGATCCCCTTCTTAACGGCGGCTCCGGCCGCCTGGAACAGTTCCTTGACCGCCAGTCCCCGTGAGGCAACCGTCTCCACCACCGGCAGCCCCAGCCGACGTTCCAGGGCGGCCCTGTCGATTATGATGCCCTTGCGTTCCGCCTCATCCATCATGTTAAGACAGAGCACCATGGGAATCTCCAGCTCCATTAGCTGCAGCGTCAGCTCCAGACTGCGGCTCAGTAATGAAGCGTCGACAACATTGATAATGACGTCGATCTCCTGGGTGAGCAGGTAGTTCAGCGTCTCCCGCTCAGCTTCATCATTGGATGTCAAGGAATAGGTTCCGGGAAGATCGATAATATCGTACGTATTCTCTTCTATCCGGACATGGCTCTGTTTGTACTCGACCGTGGCGCCGGAAAAGTTGGAGGCTATGGATCGGTAACCGGCCACTTCGTTGAAGATAGTGCTCTTGCCGCTGTTGGGCTGACCCGCCAGCACAATCTTGGTGTGCTCCCGGCCTTCCTGATTTCGTGATAGGATGTTGAAGGACGATCGCCTCATTCTTCGAATTCCACCAGCACTTTATCCGCCATGCCCCGGCCTATGGCGATCTCGACACCGTGTACCGACATGATGATAGGCCCCTTCATGATGCCGCTGCGGGTAATCTGAATCAGATCCCCGACATGCACCCCCATGGTGTTAAGCTTCTGACGCACCTGCCTGCCTCCGTCGATAGCAACCACCCGCCCCCTCCTGCCTGCGGTTGCCTCATTGAGTGCTTTAGTCGTCCCGCTCATGTTTGCTCCTTGCGCAGCAAGCGGGCCAGACTCTCCACCGCCTGGGGGCTGATAACATGCTCGATGCTGCAGGCATCCTGCTCGGCCACGTCCGCGTCCAGACTGAGTACATCCATCAGAAAGGTCTTAATCACATTGTGCCGCCGGTAGACCCGTTTGGCTTCTCTCTGTCCAGCCGAAGTAAGTTCTATTAAGTCATAGCGGTCATGCTGTACATATCCCCGTTTTTCCAGATTCTTGACCGCTCCTGAAACGCTGGGCATGGTATACCCCATTTTCAGAGAAATATCCTTCACCCGCACATGCCCTTTTTCCCGCATCAGCAAGTGGATCGTTTCCAGGTAATCTTCCATATTTGATGTTAATTTTTCACCCATACCAACTTCCAAGTTATGGTAGCCTAATAATGTTAGCTAGGCCTAAGAACGTAAAATAAAATATAAATGTCAAGTGGTTTTCACTGGATTTTATCAGTATATTTGGATTAATTTCTTGCCCGGATAGAGGAAATTAGCTACCTTTACATTTACAGGTGAACCCGACGGCAAAATGAAGTCCCGGGACCGACCGGATTCTCAGTCTATACTCACCGGCTCCGGTTGTTGTAGATCTCTGCTCTTGAATTGTTTCCGGACACCAATGACAGTCTATCGCCAGTATTCCCACTTCCAGTTAAAAGGAGGGAAAGAGGATGACAAACGATCTTTGGGGATTGGTCCGTGTTTATGTCTTTCTGATCACTGTTCTCGTCGTGGGAGAACTGCTACGCCGGCTTCTAAAAAAACCAGCCGATTTCACCCGGAAGTTTATCCATATCGGCGTGGGTTTCTGGGGTTACTTCGCCTGGCCCATCGTATCACGCTGGATTGTAGTCATCCCTCCGGCCTCTTTTGTCCTGATCAATATCATTTCCCACCGCTGGCGCCTTATCCCGGCCATGGAGAGCGAGGACCGATCCAACCTTGGCACCATCTACTATCCCCTATCCATCTGCCTGCTGGTGCTTCTCTTCTGGCAGAGCGACCTCAGGATCATCGCCATGCTCGGTTCCATGGTGATGGGCCTGGGCGATGGGTTCGCTACTATTATCGGCCGGGCCAAGGGCAAACATGTTTACAGCCGGGGGAAAAGTAAAAAATCGTGGGAAGGATCGCTGGCAATGTTTCTTTTTGCTGTGATCGCCGGTCTCGCGGTTCTGCTGCCGTATACGGTGCTGCCGTTCGGGACGGTACTCGTCCGCTCCGGACTCATTGCCCTGGCAGCGGCCGTCGTGGAGGGATTGACGCCCGGCGGTTACGACAACCTTACCGTTCCGCTGGCCAGCGCGGGTCTCTACTATCTTTTATTCGTAGTATTGTAGAATTCGTTTGCGCCGCGTGGAATGATTTACTATTTTCTTGTTACCGGTTAATTGAAAAACAAATGGATCCATCGCTCAATAAACAGAGGAGTACGATATGTGTGAAGAAGGCGGAACATTTTGCTGCGGAGAGAACAAACTCTGCGCCCTTACCTGCTGCCCCTGCAACCTCGACCTGGATGTCATCAAACCGCTAGTAAACAATCCCAAGTTCATCTGCCAAAGCTGCGGCCGGGTGGCCAATGAGGCGGAAAACCTCTGCAAGCCGGTGGCGTTATAGAAGAATCATTCATTCCGTTTAGTATGAAGGGGATGGGAGCAGTGGCCCATCCCCTCTCTGCGTGAATAGATATAGAAAGTACTCCTTACTATTCTTAAAAGAATATCGGGAAATGACCGGATGAACAGGTTAGGCGATTTTTCGACAGCCGAGAGTATTTTACGCCCCCTTTTTTAAAAGGGGCAGAGATTAACTTAATATTTAACTAATGCTCATACTGTGGAAACATACCTGCAGGCTATCCCGATCCATCAACGAGTATCATTGACAGATTCGAGATAGTTTTCGCTGCTAATAATTTTTCTGCCTGAAAGTAATTGTTCAGGATGAAAAGACACCTCTAATCCTCCATCAAATCCCCGTAATGCTCCTTCAGGCAGACGGGACAGATCCCGTGGGAGGATTGCGCTCCGGTGTGCTGCTCGATGTATCGTTCCACCCGGTCCCAGTTGCCCTCCTCATTCCTCACTCTCTTGCAGTGCATGCACACGGGAAGAATATTGCGCAGAGAATTTATCTCCGCCAGCCGCTGGGCGTTCAGCTGGTAACTCTCCCAGAGCCGCTGCAGCATATCGCCCGCCATGCTGTAGACGGGAGAGTGGACGCCCGCTTGCCGCAGCCCCTCGACAAGGCGGCCTATATGGGAGGAGTAATTTACTTCCGGTGACTTCCCTTCCGTCTCTTCCCTGAACAGATGAAAGAACGCGGAAAATACCGGACTCATGAGCACGAACTCAAGCCGGAAGGCCTGCCGAAAGGCCTCATCGACGGAAAGCTCTTCCGGCCTTTCCGGCATATGGTTGATCTGCTCTTTAAGGGAATCCAGGGCCCCCAGCACCGCGGCTGGATCATCAAAAAAATTCTTGATTCTGTTCTCCTGCACCAGGTTCTGTAATTCCTTCCAGTAGGATATATGCAGGGCTTCATCGCCTGCCATCGAACCCCAGACGGACCGCAGCTCACCCTGCTTCTCCGACGCCGCCAGGAGCCGGTAAAAATTCATGGCCGCTCCCTCCAGATGAAGACAGGTAGTGATGATGGCAAGTAACTGCTCCTGTGGTGAGACATTTTCAGCCATAAACAATCCTTTCCTTTAACGATTGATAACCGGCAGTACTATGGCTTCATGATAGATAAACCCAGGGTCGGATGCTATACCGCCTGCTTAGTATATAGCGAATTTCAGGAGTAATCCATTGGCAAACCAGCGGACGGGCAATGCTGGTCCCCGTCATGTATCCTGGGGGAAAAGAGAATCCTGATTTGCCATGTCCAGCAGTCCCAGGTACATCAGCTTGGCTACATCCTCCATGATCTCGGGATTGAGCGTGTTTATCCTGTCCAGAGGATGGTGATAGAACATGGGGATCCGCTCTTCTCCCTGCTGATAGAACGTCCCGAAACTGAAGGACCGGTACCCCGCTTTCTGGAAGATAACCCCGTCCGAACGGGGCCGGCCCACTCCCGCGGCACGGGACGGCGACGTCCGGAAGGGCCGGTGAATGTAGCGGTCGTTTGCTTCCTGGAAACAGCGCTCTATCACCGGAAAGGATTTCACGCCGTACACTCCCAGACCAGAGCCGGTTCCCACCATATCCAGGTTGAAATAGCACACCGTCTTCTCTGCCGGGAAGAGCGGATGCGCGGTGTATTGCTGGCTCCCGAAAAGGCCGCACTCCTCTCCCCCGATAAAGAGAAAGAGAATGGAGCGCCTGGGACGCACTGCGGATTGAGCCAGGGCTTTGGCCGCGCCCAGCATGTCGGCGCACCCGGAACCATTATCCAGCGCGCCGGGAAGAACCTCTCCCAGATAGCCCTGGCCGTCCAGATGCCCTCCCACGATGATCACTTCGTTCTTAAGGGTGGGATCGCTACCCCGCACCAGTCCGGCCACGTTGCAGCCGCGGGTCTCGGGATGGTGTTCCGTCTCGGCTTTTATGGTGACTGTTTTATTCAGCTCGAGGGAACAGGGCTTCCTCTCCCGGGCGATTTCTTCTTTCACTGTTTTATGGTCCCGGCCCGTGCCGAAAAAGAGATCCGCCGCGACCTCTTTGCCCACATGGGCATAGATAAATCCCTCATTGAAACAGGTATTGGGATTGGCCAGGTTGTTGATGTAGAGCATCCCGGCCGCTCCATGCTTTACCGCGTTGTTCAGTTTGTACTGGTGGTAGCAGTACGGCACCCAGGAAGCGTAATCCTCATCCTTGCTGCCGGCCGGCACATCGGTATCCATGAGCACGATCTTCCCTGTGACATCGATGTTCTTATAATCGTCATATCCCAATTCGAGCGCGCTGACGCCGTGCCCCACGTAGACCACCTTGGCGGTCACATCGCCGCTGTCCGAATTGGAAGCAGGGAAGTACTCGTCTGGAAAGCGGTACTGTTTGCTGATCACGTTGCCGTCTTCATCTTTTCCATACAGGATTACGGCTCCTGCGGTCTTTACATCGGTATAGGGACAGGGGAACCATTGGAAAAATGTGCCATCATCGCCAACCGGTTCTATCCCCCAATCGGCCAGGTTTCCGGCTACCCATTTAGCCGCCTCAAGATATTCCGGACTGCCGCTCAAGCGGCCCCGGTACTTGTCGGAGCTCAGTTCCGCGGCGTAGCTCAGGATATCCTGGCTGGAAATGGAATGGAACGGCTGCAGCAGGGTTTGCTCCGCATCATTCTGGGCCCGCAGGGGAGATAAAACTAAAAGGATGAATAGCAGAGAGAGGATTTTCTTCATGGTCGCGCCTTTCTGTTTTCGTTAAAGGATTTTCATCCCGGCCGGGGATGTTCACGTAAGGCCGTATCCATTAATATCAAATGAAGCGCCCAAAAAATCAAGTGTTTTTACTGTCGGGGGATGTCAATATCAAC